>JALQWO010000309.1 GCA_023258655.1 Bacteroidia bacterium | reverse complement strand
CTCCTGCCCGAGGCGCGCGTCCTCGCCACCGCCTACACCCCGAAGGCGATCGACACCGGCGGCCGCGGCAACCGCGAGGCCCAGGCCCGCGCCGCCGAGGCCGTCGCCCTCCGCAAGGGCGTCAACATCTACGACATCCAGCCGCAGATGTGGACCTACGAGCGCAAGTTGGACGGCGCCGCGAAGCCCTACCGCGCGTTCGTCTCCATTCCCGGCCACCTTTACGAGAACTTCAACCGCGCCAACTACCGCGCCATCCTCCTCCGCGGCATCGCCTGGGCCGGCCAGCGCGCCAACGTCGACGAGCTCTGCCGCCCCGAGGAACTGGGCGACACCCTCCGCTATCCCGCCGACGGCCCGACGCATCCGTCCAAGGCAGCCGCAAAGATCGAGGTCCACCCCGAGTTCAACCTGTCCCTCGTCGCCGCCGAGCCGCTGGTGAACAAGGTAATGAACATGGACTGGGACGAGCGCGGCCGTCTCTGGGTCGCCGAAACCCCCGAGTACCCCAACGGCCGTCGCGTCCCCAACGCCGAGCCGTGGAAGGACAGCGGTTACCTGCGCGGCGCCCGCGCCGAGCGCGAGCCCGAGGACCGCATCTCGATCCTCACCGACACCGACGGCGACGGTGTGATGGACCGTAAGCAGGTGTTCGCCGACAAGCTCGAGCTCGTCACGAGCTTCGTGCTCTACCGCAACGGCGTCATCGCCGCGACCGCGCCCGACATCTGGTTCCTGGAGGACACCGACGGTGACGGCGTGGCCGACCGCCGCGTGAAGCTCTACACCGGGCTCGGCATCCGCGACACGCACGCGGTGATCAACAACCTCCGCTGGGGCCTCGAC
>JALQWO010000308.1:309-846 GCA_023258655.1 Bacteroidia bacterium | reverse complement strand
CATTCTTAGATCTCTGCGATGAACTTGGTTTTTATGTCGTGGGGGAAGCAAATATCGAATCACATGCTTTCCAAGACAGTATCTGTAACGATCAGAAATATTTAGTTGCATTCGTCGATCGCGTTGCGCGAATGGTGGAACGAGATATCCATCATCCCAGCGTTATTTTCTGGTCACTGGGTAATGAATCAGGAGCAGGGCTCAATCATTATGCAGCGGCGGCGTTTGTCCGAAAATTCGATTCCACTCGCCCGCTTCACTATGAAGGTGGAATAAGAACTCAATGGACAAAAGGACATGAGCTTTCTGATGTGGTCTGTCCTATGTATCCACAGATTAAGAACATCAAGTCTTATGGTTTATCGAAAAAAGTAGATCGCCCACTCATCATGTGTGAGTACTCGCATGCAATGGGAAATAGCAACGGCACGCTCGCTGATTATTGGGATGTCATCTATTCCACGCCTGGCTTACAAGGTGGATTTATCTGGGAGTTCTGGGACCACGGTCTTGATCAGCTTTTGCCGGACGGTTCCA
>JALQWO010000308.1:0-299 GCA_023258655.1 Bacteroidia bacterium | reverse complement strand
CTCGGCATACGGTGGTGACTTTGGCGAAACAATTCACGATAACAATTTCTGTTGTGATGGCATGTTCTTTCCCGATCGCTCACCAAAACCTGCGCTCCACGAAATGAAACAGATTGCGTCGCCCATAGAAATAACGGCGATGGCAAACGGAAAATTCTCGTTATTTAATAGGCAATTTTTCACAGATTTAAGTGGGTTTGAGCTCTCGTGGGCGATTCATGCCAATGGTGAATTAATCGATAAAGGCCAAGTAAAACTGCCGCGAGTTAAACCACGCTCCAAAAGCGCATTCACTATTA
>JALQWO010000307.1 GCA_023258655.1 Bacteroidia bacterium | reverse complement strand
CAGGCTGATCGGCGCAGTGTGCTTTTCGCTCGCTGCCGCGAGGGACGTGTGCGGATGCTGGTGCACGACTCCCTTTGCTCGAGCCGTTCTTCAGCGCCGTCCGGTCGTGTCAATCCGCGAGGCGGGAGGTGGTGCGTTGCGGCGCGCCTGCGGGTCGCCGAGGAGCGCAGGGGGTGAGGCCCGCGCGCGCAGCGCGCTTCGTGAACTGACTCGCCGTCGTTGTCTGAGCGCAGCGCCTGCAGGGCGCGCAGCGAGTTCGACGGCGGGGCCTCAACCTCGAGCACCGCAGGGCAGCCGGCCCCACGGGCCGGCCGACCCGCCCAAGCGCCGCAGCGCACCGCCTCCCGACGCGCAGCGAAAGAGCACAAGCCGCTTGGGCTCAGCCTTGCTTCCACGCCTGCGTCCTCTTCTCCACCAGGCGCGACAGCAGCCAGAACAGCGTGGTGGCCACAGCCGAAGCGCCCACGATCATCACGGCACAAGCCGCAGCAGCGCCCAGGTCACCCGCTTCGTCCAGGTTGAGGATGGCGATCGAGGCGACCTTGGTCTCGGGGGAATAGAGAAAGACCACCGCCGAAATCGTCGTCATCGCGTTGACGAAGAAGTAGCGCGCAATGTCCAGCAGCGCCGGGGTGCAGATGGGCAGCGTCACGCGCCGCAGTGTGGTCCAGAAGGGCACCTTCAGCGAGGCCGACACCGACTCGAACTCCGCGTCCAGGCTCTTCAGCGCCGTCACCGCTGTCAGGTGACCCGTGGTGTAGAAGTGCACGATGGTGCAGACGGTCAGCAGCGTCATCGTGTGGTACAGGCCGTTCAGCGGGTTCGAGGGGGCATTGAAAAAGAAGATGTAGCCC
>JALQWO010000306.1 GCA_023258655.1 Bacteroidia bacterium | reverse complement strand
ATTTTTTGTCGTTTAAAAAGAGAATCACCCATTCACAAAAGTCCTCGCCAAGCATTTGTATCTTTGCGATAGTATGTCAGAGAAAAAACTGCTTGACGCCTTGAGTTACCATGCCGACGGGCGACCAGGAAAAATTGAGGTTATATCCACCAAACCCACACAAACACAATTTGATTTGGCACTGGCTTATTCTCCAGGGGTTGCGGATCCTTGTTTGGCCATTGCGGAGAACGTTGATGACGTTTACAAGTACACAGCAAAAGGGAATTTGGTTGCCGTTATTTCCAATGGTACGGCGGTTTTGGGACTGGGCGATATCGGTCCGGAGGCCTCCAAACCGGTGATGGAAGGTAAAGGGGTGTTGTTTAAAATCTTTGCCGACATCGATGTGTTCGATATTGAATTGAATTGCAAGGATGTGGATCATTTCGTGGAAACAGTGAAGGCCATGGAACCCACATTCGGAGGAATAAATTTAGAGGATATCAAAGCTCCTGAAGCTTTTGAAATAGAACGAAGACTGAAGGAAGAGTTGGATATTCCCATCATGCACGATGATCAGCACGGTACGGCAATCATCTCCAGTGCAGCGTTGATCAATGCTTTAGAAATTGCTGAGAAAAAAATTGGCGATGTACGAATTGTGGTTAGTGGGGCAGGTGCTGCTGCTTTGTCTTGTGTGGATATGATGATTCAATTGGGAGCCAATCCCAAAAACGTATACATGTATGATTCCAAAGGACTCATTACTTCTGATCGTTCAGACTTGGATCATCGCAAACAACGTTTTGCTATCGAGCACAACATAGGATCATTGGTGGATGCGATGAATGGAGCGGATGTTTTCTTGGGATT
>JALQWO010000305.1 GCA_023258655.1 Bacteroidia bacterium | reverse complement strand
TCGAAGTCGGCGTTGAAGGCCGCGCAAACGAGGGGGTGCAACTGAATGGCTTTGCCTTCAATCAGCAAGGGCTCAAAGGCTTGAATGCCCAAGCGGTGCAAAGTAGGCGCACGGTTCAACATCACGGGGTGCTCTTTGATCACCTCTTCCAAGATGTCCCACACCACGGGTGTACCGGCTTCCACTTCTTTCTTTGCAGCCTTGATGGTGGTCGCGATGCCCATGGCTTCGAGACGTGCAAAGATGAAAGGCTTGAACAACTCGATGGCCATCAACTTGGGCAAACCGCACTGGTGCAGTTTGAGCGTTGGGCCCACGGTAATCACAGAACGACCAGAGTAGTCGACGCGCTTACCCAACAAGTTTTGACGGAAGCGACCGCTCTTACCTTTGATCATGTCGGCCAAAGATTTGAGGGCGCGCTTGTTGGCGCCGGTCATGGCTTTGCCGCGACGTCCGTTGTCGAGCAATGAGTCCACCGCTTCTTGCAACATGCGCTTTTCGTTGCGTGCAATGATCTCGGGTGCTTTCAACTCGAGCAAGCGGCGCAGACGGCTGTTGCGGTTAATGACGCGGCGGTACAAATCGTTGAGGTCGGAAGTGGCAAAACGGCCACCGTCCAGTGGCACCAAAGGACGCAGGTCCGGTGGCAACACGGGCAAGACTTCGAGCACCATCCACTCAGGCTTGATGCCTGATTTCTTGAAGGCTTCGAGCACTTTCAAACGCTTGGCGTTTTTCTTGACCTTGACTTCAGAGCCTGTGAGGTCGCCGCGCAAGCGTTCGATTTCGGCTTCGATTTCAATGCTGTTGAGCAAGTCCTTGATGCCTTCTGCGCCCATCTTGGCTTGGAAC
>JALQWO010000304.1 GCA_023258655.1 Bacteroidia bacterium | reverse complement strand
TGATTACTGTTCCTGCATATTTCAATGACGCACAGCGTCAAGCAACCAAAGAAGCTGGCGAAATTGCCGGACTAAATGTGCTACGTATTATTAACGAACCAACTGCAGCAGCGCTCGCATATGGTTTAGATAAAGGCGACAAAGAACAAACCATTCTGGTATTCGACCTTGGTGGCGGAACCTTTGACGTATCCCTATTAGAAATTGGCGACGGTGTTGTTGAAGTTAAAGCAACTAATGGTGATAACCATCTTGGTGGCGATGACTGGGATCAAGCACTTGTCGATCACTTAGTAAACACCTTCCGCGCAACCAACGGCATTGATCTTACAAAAGATAAAATGGCGATGCAGCGTATTCGTGAAGCAGCAGAAAAAGCGAAGATCGAACTTTCATCTTCAATGCAAGCAACTGTAAATCTTCCATACATCACAGTTGATGCTGATAAGAATCCAATGTTCTTAGACGAAACAATTACACGTGCACAGTTCCAGCAACTATCTGCTGATCTGCTTGCGCGTTGCAAGAAGCCAGTAGAAGCAGTGCTAAAGGATGCAGGAATTCCAATTGCAAAGATTGATCACGTGCTACTTGTTGGTGGATCA
Organism: Bacteroidia bacterium; assembly: GCA_023258655.1. Classification (GTDB taxonomy): domain Bacteria; phylum Bacteroidota; class Bacteroidia; order NS11-12g; family UBA955; genus UBA955. The sequence goes on along the minus strand of JALQWO010000304.1, from coordinate 253 downwards.
ACACGTATGCCAGCAGTTGTCGATCTAGTTAAGGAAATGACCGGCGGAAAAGAGCCAAATAAGGGCGTAAATCCTGATGAAGTAGTGGCAGTTGGTGCTTCACTTCAAGCAGGTGTCTTAAAGGGCGAAGTTAAGGACGTATTACTTCTTGACGTAACACCGCTTTCACTTGGTATCGAAACCAAGGGTGGCGTTATGACCAAGTTAATCGAACGTAACACCACCATTCCTACAAAACGAAGCGAAGTCTTTA
>JALQWO010000303.1 GCA_023258655.1 Bacteroidia bacterium | reverse complement strand
ATGATCGTTGCCGGCGGTGGCAAGATTCACCGTGTCGAAGACTGGGGTCGCCGCCAGTTGGCCTACCAAATTAACAAGTTGGGCAAAGCCCACTACTTGTGCGTGAACATTGAAGCTGATCAGGCTGTGATGGCCGAACTCGAACACGCCTTCAAGTTCAACGATGCCGTTTTGCGTCACATGACTGTTCTGAAGAAGAAAGCCGAGACAGGCCCATCTTCCATGATGAAACAAGTCGAGCGCGAAGAAGCTCGTAAAGCCCAACAAGCCGAATTTGCTGGCTAATCACATTCGTTGTCGGGAGTGACGGAACAAAATCACGTTGAATTGACCGCTGGTATCGCTGAGCAAAAAGCAATTCGATACACACCGGCTGGCTTGCCAGTCATTGACTTGGTCCTAGAGCACAGCTCTAGCATTCAAGAAGCGGGAACTCTCAGACAGGTCAAAGCCACAGTCAAGGCTGTCGCCATCGGATCTGTTGCAGAGCGAATTCAAACCCAGCCTATTGGCAGCGTTTGGAGATTCAGCGGTTTTTTGGCCACCCCCAAAAACGGAAAAAATGTGATTCTGCATATTCAAGAATTCAAGACACTTTAATTTTCAGGAGGCCCCATGGCCACTTTCAAAAAATTCAACAAAGACAAGCGCCCTAAGCGCAACACCCAGTCATTGCTGTTCAAACGCAAGCGTTTCTGCCGCTTCACAGTCACAGGCGTCGAAGAGATTGATTACAAAGACGTCGACACATTGCGCGACTTCATCGCCGAAAACGGCAAAATCATCCCCGCACGTTTGACAGGCACACGCGCTATTTATCAGCGCCAATTGAACACAGCCATCAAGCGCGCTCGCTTTTTGGCCATGTT
>JALQWO010000301.1 GCA_023258655.1 Bacteroidia bacterium | reverse complement strand
GAGGAGAGTTACGGGAAGTTGCGGGGTATGCGTAGCAATATTACGGGCAATGATGATGGGTCGGTGTTTCCGCGCGATACCTTGAATGTAGGGAGTTTGTTCAATGGCAGGTTGACGTATAACAAGGGGGCTTGGGTGTTGCACATGCTGCGCGATAAGCTGGGCGATTCCCTGTTTTTTGAGGGCTGCAGGCAGTATTTGAAGGGCAAGAACACCACGTATGGTTTTGCGCAAACCCGGGATTTGGAATTTTACATGGAGCAGGCCAGCGGGAGAAACTTGGATACGTTTTTTCAGCAGTGGTATTATGGGGAGGGCTTTCCGTATTTGAAGATCAATTGGAAGCAGAAGGGACAGACGGTGACGTTGGGTTGTCAGCAGACGCCATCGCACAGCAGTGTGCCGTATTGGCATGTGAGGATTCCGCTGTTGTTGCGGGGCGAGGGCAAGGAGAAATTGGTGTTGTGGGAGCCAAAGCAGCTGGAGGCGGAGATGAAGATGGCGGTGGATTTTGAGGTGGATACGGTGATTTTTGATCCGTATGTTCGTTTGTTGGCCAAGGTGAGTGTGGGTGGAATGAACTTGAACAAGGTACAGGAAAATGCATTTGTACTGTTTCCCAATCCCACGAATGGGAATTTTGTGTTGTATGCGCGCAATCCCTCGGCTGTGGTGATGGAGGTGTATGACGCGGTGGGACAAAAGGTGTTGGCGATTGACACCAAAGGCAGGGAGAGCAAGCAGTTGACCGTATCGCTCGGAGACCTATCGGCAGGGTCCTATTTCCTTAGGATTAACGATGGAAATTTCGTATATTCGTATAAGTTGCTAAAAAATTAGACTATGAAACATTGGAGTAAAGCATTGATGGTTATGGTGTTGGCTGTTATGGGTTTA
>JALQWO010000300.1 GCA_023258655.1 Bacteroidia bacterium | reverse complement strand
GTATTAACATCAAGTGCATGAAAATGATATGATGTATCATTCTTACCAATATCCCAAGGAACTGACCTGTTTGTTAAACTTTTAACCGAAAATACGTTAAAAACTGATGTACTATCAACACCAATCACTCTACTCTCAGCTCTTAATGTTTGACCAGATGTAAAATCAATAGCTGGTTTACCATTTCTTAAAAGAATGGAACCATTACTAACTATTTGCGGTTGATTTGATGATGTTGTTTGTGTTACATTTCTACCATTCCCACTTTGATCATACCAAGTTGTAACAAAACCATTGCTAGTAGGAGTATAAACAGAATAATAAGAATTTATATTAGACGAAATACTAGACCTAACTGATGTTTTATCAGTAAAATACATAACTATTTCCTGTAAATCACCTTGAAAATAACCACCATTATATTCACCACTCCTACCTATGGTTGTTTTAAACTCTGATCCACTACTTTGTTGTGCATTACCTCCTGCAAAATCAGAAATAACCTCAGAATTACCATTCAACCAAATCTGACCTAAATAAGGAGATGTGTTTGATTTATAATGACCTTCAAATAAATATCTCTGTGTAATTAAACTTATTGGAGTTTGACCAATCCAGTATCTATAATTTGTACCATCTCCAGAATTACCAAAAATTTTACCATTGCTCCACATACCTATAAGGTTGTAAGCAGTTCTACCCTCACCAGCATTATTACCCGATTGAATAATTGATGATGTCTGATAAGATGAAAACGAATATCTCGCTAAAACCCAAGATGAATAATTCAGTGGTTTAGTCCCACCATTCAAATAACCACAATCAAAATAATGAGAGTAACCACTATTAAAAAATATAGTCGGTTTTCCATTATATGTCTGTAAAACACCATTGTAAACAACCCAAGGTTGATTTGAC
>JALQWO010000002.1:11821-36770 GCA_023258655.1 Bacteroidia bacterium | reverse complement strand
CAAGGCGGAGTTGCAAGCAGGCACAGACGTGGATGGCATTTTGGAAAAAATACAGAAGAAGTACAAAAAACAGCCCATCAACACCGTCGATGGCGTAAAAATAGAGTTTGACAAAGACTGGGTTCACCTGCGTAAGAGCAACACAGAGCCCATCATACGTATCTATGCTGAGAGTGACAGCATCAACACAGCCGAGAATCTCACCCGCAAGATTTTGCAGGACATTGGCGACCTACTTAACTAAAATCAATCACCATGGCAATGCAATGTGGTATCGTGGGACTGCCCAATGTTGGGAAATCCACCCTCTTTAATGCAGTATCCAGCGCCAAAGCGCAGTCTGCCAACTTTCCCTTCTGTACCATTGAGCCCAATGTAGGCACAATCACTGTTCCCGACATTCGCATGAACAAATTGGCTGCATTGGTAAATCCTCAAAACTTGGTACCTACCACCATCGAAATCGTAGATATCGCGGGTTTGGTAAAAGGAGCCAGCAAGGGCGATGGATTGGGTAATCAGTTTTTGGGCAACATCCGCAATACCAACGCCATTTTGCATGTGTTGCGTTGCTTTGATGACGACAACATTATTCACGTAGACGGTTCTGTGAATCCGGTGCGCGACAAAGAAATTATCGATACAGAATTGCAACTGAAGGACCTTGAATCGCTCGAGAAAACCATCGCCAAGATTCAAAAGCAAGCCAAGGCAGGCGACAAAGACGCGGCCAAATTGTTGGAAGTGAGTGAGGCCTATCAAGCACATTTGCTCACAGGGAAAAATGCCCGAACGCTTGACATAGAACCCGAGAAAAAGGCGCTGATTAAGGACTTGAATTTACTCACTGATAAGCCCGTATTGTATGTCTGCAACGTGGATCCGGATAGTGTGAACGCAGGAAACGCCTATGTGGAACAAGTGAAACAAGCCATTGCCGGAGAGAAAGCGGGTATCATATTGATCTCTGCCGCCATTGAAGCAGAAATTGCGGATTTGGAGAGTTTCGAGGACCGACAAATGTTCTTGCAGGAGATGGGATTGGAGCAAAGTGGGGTAGAGAAATTGATTCATGCCGCATACAAATTGCTGAACTACATTACATATTTCACCGTGGGTGTAAAAGAGGTTCGTGCATGGACGATTACAGAGGGGACAAAAGCGCCGGGTGCAGCGGGTGAAATTCACTCTGATTTTGAAAAAGGCTTTATCCGAGCAGAGGTAATCGCTTACGACGATTACATCCAATACGGTTCAGAAGCTGCTTGCAGAGACGTTGGAAAGTTGCGCGTAGAAGGAAAGGAATACGTAGTGAAAGATGGCGATTGCATGCATTTCCGTTTCAACGTATAGCGGAACGCCACGCAGCTTGCGGTCAATAGCATCGGGTATTCCCCGGATTACAGGAAGTTACACAATCACACTTCGGGAACGTATGGGGTGTCTTCGCTCAGGTACAATGGTGTTTCCCCGTATTTTACTTTGTATAGTTTTTTGATGTAGGACCAACAATGGGTCTGAAAATCACCTACGCGGTCGCGAATTTTCTGCGAGCCAACGGGCTTGCCGCCTCGCTGTAATTCCGTGAACGACCTTCGAACGGGTTCGATGATTTGCTCACTCAAATAATCGGCAAAGTAGTTCCCCGCTTTGGTACATCGATCTTGAAGTCTGGCGGTGAGCACTTCTTGTGCTTCGGCTATTTCCTCTGCATTGGGCAATCGGTCTAAATCCTCAAATTGTGTTTCGTGTTCCTTGAATATTTGTCCGATTGATCGCTGGAATTTCTGTGCGGTGGCTTCCAGTTCTTGGAATTTCAATCGAATGGGCGAGAGTTCGGCGTATTTGGCGGAAATTTTACTGCTCTTTTCTTTGGAGATGGCGATCATCATGCCGTTGAATTCATAGCTGATTTGTCGCACACTGTATACTTCCAGCAATTGCTGCTTTTGGAACAACTGCCGCTTCTCTTCCAAGATTTCCCGCAAATCGCGGGATTTGGCTTGGTTCTCGTGAAAATGAAGAATGCGTGCATCGCTCAGAATGTTTTGTGCGCGAATGGGCGTCAAGAGTACCAATGAGTCTAGTTGTGTGCACCGACTCAGGGCCACGTATACTTGTCCGGGGGCAAAACTCTTCCCGGCATCGATCATGGCTTTTTCAAAGGTCAGTCCCTGACTTTTGTGCACGGTGATGGCCCAGGCCAGTCGCAAAGGGAATTGTTCAAAACTGCCAATTTCCTCTTGCTCCACGGATTCATCGGTGGCATTGAATTTATAGCGCAGGTTCTTCCAAGTTTCACGCTCAATTTCAATGGGTGCCTTACCATCGTTGCAATCGATGAAAAGCGTGTCGCCAGCAATGCGTTTCACGGTCCCGATTTTGCCATTGTAATAGCGTTTTTCATAGGAAGTGTCGTTTTTGACAAACATCACTTGGGCCCCTTCTTTGAGTCGGAGAATGCCCTCAGTGGGAAAACTCCCCTCCGAGAATTCTCCCGATACCTTGGCTACGTATTGTTTTTCAGCGGCTTCTATTTTTGCCAGTTCTTTTTCATTGATGGCGTCGGCTTGTTTGTTGTGGGTGGTGAGTGTTATCCAGCCGGGTTCTTGCGGTTGGAAATCGGGTTGAATGCGCTCCGATAAATTTTCGTAATCCCAACTTTCCATCTGATTGCCGCGGATTTGATTGAGCAAGTTGATGAATCCCCGGTCGCTCTGACGGTAAATGGTCTTCAGTTCGATGGTGATCATCTCGAGCAACGAAAAACACTTGGCAGAGAAGAAAAACTCTGTGCTGTAATGTTGGTAAATCAGACCCCGCTCCATTTCCGTGACCACCGGTGGAAGCTGCATCAAATCGCCAATCAGCAAAAGTTGCACGCCGCCAAAGGGTTTGGAGCTGCTTCGCGCAAATCTCAATGCGTGGTCGATCACATCAAACAAATCGGCCCTCACCATGGAAATTTCATCAATCACCAACAATTCCAAGGATTGAAAAATGTCGCGTTTGGCTTTGTTGTAATGAAAGTGCTCCCGGATCATCACGGCATTGTTTGCCAGGTTGGGATCAACCGTTTCATTGGTTGGCACGAAGGCGCGCGTGGGGAGGCCAAACATACTGTGTATTGTACTGCCGCCAGCGTTGATGGCCGCAACACCCGTAGGGGCTACAACCACTGTTTTCTTGGTGGTGTTGGCCAAGAGGTTTTTCAAAAACGTGGTTTTCCCAGTGCCCGCCTTCCCCGTTAAAAACAGGTTTTGATGGGTGTCATTGACGAAAGCATAGGCCAGCGCGGCCTCATCGTTCGTTTGGGGTAGCTGGGGCGATGCCATCAGTAAGCGATTAAATCTTCCAAAACCGATTTAAGGCGATGCCAAGGCAGGAAGTGGTCCTCCAATGATTTTGCCAGTGGCACCGGGGTATCAAGGCTTCCGAGTCTTTGCACTGGAGCATCCAAGTGTTCAAAGGCATGTTCAGAAATCCATGCAGCAATGTCGCTGGCAATACTCCCCGTGATTGTGTCCTCGGTGAGCACCAACACTTTGCCTGTCTCTCTCACTTGTTCAAGCACAGTTTCGGTGTCCCAAGGCAATAGGGTGCGCAGATCAACAACCCGACCGTTGAATTGATTTTCTTGGATGCATTCCAATGCTTTGTGGACGCCCCATCCGTAAGTGATGATACAAAAATCATCGCCGTGGTTGTGGACGGTTGCTTGCTGTTCTTCCACAATGAAAGGCGATTCTGCCACTGGCCCTGAGATACTGCGATACAACAGTTTGTGTTCAAAAAACAAAACGGGGTTGGGGTCTTCTATGGCTCGTAACAACAAGCCTTTTGCATCTGCTGGGTTGCTGGGATAGTATATTTTTAGCCCTGGCGTATGGTAGAACCAAGCCTCGGTGCTTTGGCTGTGAAAAGGTCCGGCTTGCACTCCAGCCCCCGTGGGCATTCGCACAACTACATCGGCAGCTTGACCCCAACGGTAATGACTTTTGGCCAGGTTGTTTACAATTTGATTGAATCCGCAAGTCACGAAATCAGAAAATTGCATTTCCACAACCGCTTTGTGTTTGGCGATGCTGAGTCCATATCCCGCACCCAAAATGGAACTTTCTGTGATGGGGGTATTTCTTACTCGCCCCTTACCAAATTTCTCAACAAAACCTTCGGTGATTTTGAACACACCACCGTATTCGGCCACGTCTTGTCCCATAATCACAAGCGATGGATGTCGTTCCATGCCCTGTTCGAGGCCCTCTTTGATGGCATCTACCAAGCGCAGTTCTCGGTCCACGTATTCCGTTGATTGCACTGTGGGAATATCTTGGGGTGCATGGTAGGGAGCGTACATATCGGCCAGCTCATCTTGCGTGTTGGGGACGACTTCTTCTTCGGCAAAGGTGGTTTCAAGTCCATGCTCTATTTCTTCCATGAATTCTTGGCGATACTGTTTGATCAGCTCTTGTGTGAGAATGCCTGATTCAAGTAGAAATTCTTCGTAGTTGGAGAGGGGGTCTTTCTTGCCCCATTCCTCAAACAGGTGTTGGGGGACATATTTTACGCCGGACGCTTCTTCATGGCCGCGCATCCTGAACGTGATGGCTTCAAATATGATGGGCCGGGGGTTCTTCCGCAACTCTTCTGCCCAATAACTCGCGGCGTGATACACTTCTAAAATGTTGTTCCCATCCACCTGAACTGCTTCGATACCGTAGCCTATGCCTTTGTCAATGAATTGCTTGCAACGAAATTGCTCGTTGGAGGGAGTACTGAGGCCGTAACCGTTGTTCTCAATTAAGAAAATGACGGGCAATTGCCACACGGCGGCCACGTTGAGGGCTTCGTGGAAGTCTCCTTCAGAAGTGCCTCCGTCGCCAGAAAAAGCGACAGAGATTTTTTGACGGTTGTTTAGCAGGTGGGACAAGGATACGCCATTTGCCACACCCAACATGGCGCCCAAGTGGGATATCATTCCCACGATGGCATATTCATTTGTGCCAAAATGGAAGCTTCGTTCTCGTCCTTTGCTGAACCCGGATTTTTTGCCCTGCCACTGAGCGAAAAGTTTGCCAAAAGGGATTCCGCGGGAAGTGAAAACGCCGAGATTTCTGTGTAGGGGCATGATGTATTCATCAGCGTCCAAGGCCATTGTGACACCCACAGAGATGGCCTCTTGGCCAATTCCGCTAAACCATTTGCCCACTTTTCCTTGGCGCAACAACACCAACATTTTTTCCTCAATCATACGGGGCTTTAGGATGCCGCGGTACAATTGCAATAATTCAGTGTCGCTGAGATCTTTACGATGGAATTTCACTTTGGTTCAAGTTTATTGACGAGATTTTCAAATTTACAAACCAAAAGTGGCCTAAAATGCGGTCACTACGGGAGTTATACATATAATTCTCACATTTTTACATTTTTCTTTGCAACCATTTCTCTTTTGTGCGTCATAATACCGAAGCTACTTGCTAAACAACGATGATATCATAGCCGGATGTGTCAACAAAGACCGAATCGCCCAGAAAGCTCTCTACGAGAAATACGGTGCAAAGATGTTCGGATTTTGTTTGAGGTATTCCAACAGCCGCGCTGATGCTCAAGACTTGTTACAAGACGGCTTCATCAAGGTCTTTGACAGCATAACCACCCTGAAAGATCCTTCGCAATTGGAAGGATGGATGAGCCGGGTTTTTATCAACCTCGCACTTTCAAAATTTCGTAAATCATCTCGTGGACCCATCATGGTTGACGTGGTTGAAGTTTTGGATGACACTACGGAAGACGTTGAAGTGGAATCAGATTCCATGGAAATTGAGTCTGTCTTTGCTTGCTTGATGACACTCCCAGAAAATTATCGCATGGTCATAAACCTATATGCCATCGACAAATTATCGCACAAAGAGATTGCAGAATCGCTCGGTACCACCATCTCCAATAGCAAAAGTCTTTTGCACAGGGCGCGCGTGTTGTTAAAAGAATTGGTTGAACAACAAAGAAACAAGGACACTGGAAAACAGTAAAAAACATATCGACAATTGGTTGAGCCAGCAATTCGAGGATTTTACCCCGAATCCCGATGCTGGACTATGGCAGTCGATAGACTCTGCCCTTGACCGCAAAGAACGCCGGAGCAAATTCATATGGTATTGGTTGGCTGCCGGCGTTCTCTTGTCAGTGGTAGGTGCTGGAATCGTTCAGTGGAATTCTCATAACAAACAACAACAAGCCAATTCGCCCGCTGCCTTGAGCAAGCAGGAAATGTTGGTGAAAACAGAGTCTCCAGCCGGAAAAGTACAAAATAGTCTAAAAGATGAGCCCACTTCCACTTCCAATGCCAAGACATGGGTTTCTCCGAGCTCAAAACCGACTGTAGATATTCGCAATTACAATGATATCGACCCCAAAGAAGAGGTAAGATCTGTTTCTTTGGGACAAACTGTTCCAAACCAGCTGAATCAAACGTTTTCGTCGGTTGTGGATTTGTCGTCGCCCATGTTCATTGAACAACAACCCATGGGTATTGAGTCTATTTGGACAGAGGAAGCCGAGACAAATGCAGGTTCATTGTTGAACCCTCAAGCAGTGGCTTTAAGCCGAGTTGATCGCAAGGGTCTCATGCCTGGTCGATGGAGCTTGGAATTTGGTGCTGATGCCAACCAAACCGGATTGGTATATCGCGCCAAAACAGAATACGCCAATTACGTCCACAAGAATTATTTTGATCGCATGAAATCGGGGGAGTTTGCCCTTAGTGCTTCACGCGTTCAAGGTGCAATTTTGTATCAAATTTCGCCGAAACATTCCTTCAAGTTGGGATTGGCTTACGCCGAAAATCGCACCATGCAACGCTTTGATTTTCGCGATAGTATGCCCGCAACGGTGATACAGGGACAGAAATCTGATGCTTTGGGTTACTATCCTATTTTTGGATATCTCGGATTGGGTCCCCAAGTAAATTTCCAATCACAATCAACCTACACCATGTTGTCAATACCCTTGGGTTACACGGGTCATTACCCATGGAAAAAAGGATTGAGTATCACACCAGAGGTTTTGCTCTCTGCGAATCGATTGGGGGTGTCTGCAGGTGCACAAACATTGGATTATCAAACCCTGATGCAGAAAGCCCAGCAAAGCGATCAGTTCAGAACTTGGGTGATGGGAATGCGGATTGCGGTTGGGGTTGAAAAGCGATTGAACTATGCACATGCCGTTGGTTTGCGATTGAACGCCCAATCGATGTTGAGTCCTATGTATGTCCCAAATGCCGCCCTTCAAAGCAGGGGTTGGTCTGCGGGTTTGTCGGCCCATTATTCATGGAGAATTCAATAAGTGAAGAAAAAGTGTTACATATGGTATAAATTGCACAAGATGAGTTTGCGTTTTGTAGTGACGTTATGCTCTGTCTTGTGCATGACTGCGCAAGCTCAGGTGCTTCAACCTTTGGGTTCGGGTTTGCCCGCCAAGGTTGTAGCATCTTTTGCTGCCGGGAATGAATATTTGGCACTTTTCGAGGAGACCTCTACAGCGGAGATCAATGATTTTACCATGGCGCGTTGGAATGGGGTGAATTGGAGTTATTATTCAGGACTTACTACGCCTGCACCAGTGAAAACGGTGAAGGGTACATACAATTTTCATTCCATCGCCTTGTATAACGATACGATGTATGCAGCGGCTTATATGGCAAATGCAGAGCGAGACGCCGATGTTCCAGTGAGTCATCTCTACAAATGGAATGGGGTAAAATGGGTTCCGGAAGTGGGTGTTGTAGATACCCGAAACAATGGAATTATTGCTATGACGGTTTTCGACAACAAATTGATTGTTGCCGGGTTGTTCGATAACACGGTGAATGGCAGTCCTGTACAAAACATTGCGGCCTACAATGGTAGCAGTTGGTCTTATTTGGGGAACAGTGGTACGGCGCAAGGCACCGATGGTGTGATTCGCTCATTGGCAGTAGTAGGGAATCGCCTGTATATTGGGGGTGATTTTCAGAATTTTGCTGGTTCGTCGACCGGAAATATCGCCTACTACACCGCTGCCAACGGAGGTTGGGGTGGTGTGGGATCTCCATTTGCAGGGGAAATTTTGGAATTGGGTGTTTTTGATGGCAAAATTGCCGCCTTGGGAAAAAACGCAGCAGGAAACAAGAAGATTGCGGTATTTCAGGGTACATGGGGCGCCCCTTTGGGATTTGATTCATTTAGTGTAAGCGAACCCAATACGCTCATGGGTTCGGGTACCGATTTACTCATCGGCGGCACGTTTGTTAAGAATGGCAACGGGACGTCTTTGTTGGTTTACAATGGCAGTTCCTTGCAGTTTACTGGAAACAGAATTACGGGCAACTTTACCCTCGGTCAGCGCGGTGATGGGGCATTTATCTGGGGTGATTTCCGCGAGCACAACACGGATCTACAATATTTTTCCAAAATTGAACCGGAATCTGGCAACTTGGTGGGTGATTTGTTCTACGACGTAAATTCCAATTGTATCAAAGATGATGGGGAGGTGGGTTTGGCATCGCGCATCGTGAGGTTGGAAAACAAAACGTCGGGGGAAATAAATTTTGCCGTAACGGATGTCAACGGTCATTTTACCATTGCATTGCAATCTGGGGATTATAATCTGAGTACCGTTGCTGGAAAGCATTTGTATTCGGTTTGTTTGGGCAATACCACTGCCAGAATTCGCAAAGGCGTTTATAGTTACGTTACGTTGGGACAGTACCAATTGCCATCGTTGAGTGATTTGGGTGTTGGAATGGACGTGATAGTACCAGCTGGTGCTGTAGCGGGTGATGAAGCCCGCGTGTTGGTGAAAATTGTGAACCACGGTGGATCTGCGGTCACCAATGGAACAGTTCATGTAAAGCATCCCGCGGCGATTACCACATTCCAAAGTACGCCGGAGCCGGACAATTATGTTGCTGGGGAGGCTATATATGCTATCAGCAATTTGCCCGCTTTTGGTACACAGTATTTGGAGATCACAACACGGATTCCATCCACTGCAGCTGCAGCCGAGAATTTTGAATTTTCTGTAAAAACAGGCACGGGTATTCTTCTGAAGGATGTTGACGCCAACGACAACGAAGCCAAAGACATGGTAGGGTTGTCGCGCCGCGGTGGTCTCGTTGAAGTGATGAAGCAGAGCATGCAGGGAGATACCGTGGATTTCCGGAGCAAGGCCTGGGATTATCGTGTAGATTTTCGCAATGTGAGCACCACCATGGTGAAACGCGCGGTATTGGTTGATACATTGGATGCCAATTTGCCTTTGCTTCGCTTAGAATTGTTGTCGTTTTACCCCAGCAAAGCCAATTACTCCATTGAAAAGGGGAGGGTGTTGGTGATTGATTATCCCGAAGCCAATTTGAGTGCTTTTGAGGCCAATCCATCAGGCAGTGTGGGGTTTGCAAAATATCGTGTCCAAATTTACCAGACCCTTCCTTTGAAGACAGTCATTAACAACAGGGCGATGGTAGACTTTGACAGTAAATGGCAGGCTTATTCAAGCAATTGTGCAGTGAAATTGTTGGACAAATTTGCCGGTGTTAAGGTAATGAAATCTGCGTTGCGGGTATATCCAAATCCTGCCAACGATGAGGTTTGGGTTTCAGCTGCTGAGGGTATGTTGCGTGGTAATTGGCAGTTGATGAATCACTTAGGGGCTGTTGTTCGCGAGGGGGCTGTTGATGCCGCGGATGTCCGTGTGAATGTCAAAGGTTTGTCTACCGGATTGTATACCATCAAAGTAGGGGGTGCTACCACTACGCTCATGGTGCAGTAATTTGATTAGAATTTTTTGGCGAATTTGTACAGGTTGAAATCCCCTGTTTTTGTGGCATTCTGGATTTCTGTTCGCAGTGTATCCAATGAAACATCCTGCATTCGGTTCCGTTGAACGATACGGTATACTTTGTCGGCCAACAGTTGTGTTTTTCGATGGTTGGAAATTCCTTGGTTTTGGTGTGCTTGAATGGCTTCGCTCAACGCTTGAATACCCACTCCCTCCATAGCCACAGTTTTCATCACCGGAATCTCCCAGTTGCCATCCCCCATCCGATAATGGGCCAATTTTTTTAGGTAATTGGCGAAGGCGTCTGCGCCTTCGCGGTCGCTTTTGTTGACCACGAAGATGTCGGCAATTTCCATGATCCCACTTTTGAGTGTTTGGACTTCATCGCCGCTTTCAGGAACGGTTACCACAATGGTGGTGTCGGCAATGCCGGCAATTTCTATTTCACTTTGTCCAACCCCCACCGTTTCCACAATGATGTGATCGAATTGGGCGTGTTTCAACACATCGCAAATTTCAATGATGCTGGCACAAAGTCCTCCCAAAGAGCCTCGAGCAGAAACGCTGCGGATGTACACTTTGGGGTCTAGGAATAATCCGGGCATCCGCAATCTATCCCCGAGCAAGGATCCCAGGTTGAAGGGACTGGATGGATCAACAGCCACGATGGCGGTTTTGAGGTTTTGGGCACTCCAATGCAGGGCGAGTGCATTGACCAAGCTGCTTTTTCCGGCTCCTGGGGGACCAGTAATTCCAACAACGGGTGTGCGCCCCTGGAGCTGCTCTAGCAGCTCCAGGGCGCTGGGGTGTTGATTCTCAACCCAACTAATGGCTCGCGCGATGGCACGCTCGTTGCCATTGGCGATGTTTTCGGGAGTTGGGATGATCGACATGCTACGAAGATATCAAATTAATGTGCTGCTCGGGCATAGGGTGTGGCATCCAACGATGTAAAATCACCTTGTAAAAAGCGGTGATACCCTGCCATCGCTACCATGGCCGCATTGTCTGTGCAATAGGCGAAATCAGGAATATAAGCGGGTAGTTGTTTTTGTTTTCCCATCAATACAAAGGCGTTTCTCAGTGCGCTGTTGGCAGAAACTCCCCCGCTGAGCCCCAGCGAAGCGGGCTTTTTCTCCTTAATGGCCTTTTCCAATCGCTTCATCAAACTGGCCACAATTTGGTGTTGGTATGATGCGCAAATATGACGGATCTCCTTCTCCAAAAACGCTGAATCCTCTTTTTGTTTGTCGCGCAAAAAATACAACAGCGAGGTTTTGATACCTGAAAAACTGAAATTCAATCCCTCGGTGTGTGCATCAGGGAAGGGGTATTTTGTGGCGTCTCCCTCTTTGGCCAATTTGTCGACCAAAGGTCCACCAGGATAGCCCAATCCCATCAGTTTGGCCGCCTTGTCAAAAGCCTCACCAGCGGCATCGTCCTGCGTGCTACCAATGATTTCCATGCTATCAATGGCTTCTACCCAGATCAATTGGGTATGGCCACCACTCACCAACAAACAAAGCATGGGCAACGCTATTTCGTGATCAATAAAAAGAGCGGCTACGTGGGCTTGCAAATGATTGACCCCTATGAGCGGCACATTGTGGGCGATACAGAGGCCTTTGGCAACATTGTTCCCCACAAGCAGAGAACCCATCAAACCGGGTCCCTGTGTCACAGCCACCGCCGAAAGTTGCTCATGCGAAATGCCGGCTTGCTTTAGGGCCTGGTCGATGACGGGGATGATGTTGCTTTGATGGGCGCGAGAAGCCAATTCAGGCACCACTCCGCCGTATTGTTCATGCACCGATTGACTGGCCGCTACGTTGGCAAGGATTTTGCCATCGCACAACACAGAAGCCGCTGTGTCATCGCAACTGCTCTCTATGCCCAATATAATGGAGGCATGGGGTTTCGGTGGATTCAGTGGCGTTGTCAAAATTTAAATTTGAGAGATTGAAAAATAAGCGCACAAAACTACGGAAGTTTTTGCTTCTGATGTTGCTGTCGTTCCTGTTGCTAACGGGGAGCGCAGTTGTTTTGTCGCGCAATCACTGGGTTCAAAATTACTTGGCCCAGCGCTTGGTGAATTATCTTTCCTCGGAACTGAAAACCAAGGTAGAGCTGGGTTATTTGGAGGTGGACTTCCTGCGAAATGTTCGCCTCGAGCGCCTGAGAATCTACGACCAAGAGAAAGATACCCTTATCGAAATCCGACAATTTCAAGCCCGACTTTCGGATTTGGATTTCAAGCGAAAAGAGGTGGTCTTTAGCGATGTTCGATTGTATAAAGGCTATCTCAAATTGGGTTACCATACGGCGAAAAGTGATTTCAACATTGATTTTTTGGTGGATTACTTTACGCCCAAGACCGCCGATACCACCCCTGGTAAGGTCTGGGATATAAAAATGCGAAATGCGAAATTGGAAAAAACCGATTTCCTGTATTTTGTAGAGACCACCAAGCCGTACGACAAACATTTTGATCCCAGCTATATGTTGTTTCAA
The DNA here is from genome assembly GCA_023258655.1 of Bacteroidia bacterium. Classification (GTDB taxonomy): domain Bacteria; phylum Bacteroidota; class Bacteroidia; order NS11-12g; family UBA955; genus UBA955. The sequence continues at coordinate 24,443 of JALQWO010000002.1, read as the reverse complement.
GACATCAGTGCGGATTTGGATTCTGTCATCATCGGAGAGCCCTGGTTTGGCGCGAGATTGAAAAATATATCGCTCAAAGAACGCAGCGGCCTCAAAGTCATTGATGGTTCCATGAAAACCGTCATTGATCGCAAACACATGTTGTTTTCCGATCTCAGGATCAAAACCCCAAAAAGTGATATTGGTGATCAAGTGGAATTGCGATACAACAGCATGCGCGATTTTGGGGATGTGTATCACAAAGTCATTTTTGATTTTCACCTGAGCAAATCGGTCTTGGATTTAGCCGAATTGCAAATTTTTCACGATTGGTTTGAGGGAAGGGGGTTGTCCACATTTGTCAATGGAAATGCCGTTGGGACCTTGGCGAAAATGGATGTTTCTGCATTGCTGCTCGAGTCGCTCACAGATCAAACACGCATCAAAGGGAGTGGTACCTTGACAAATTTGCATGACCTCGACAATTTTGCGTATCGATTGGATTTGACGGATGCTCGTGTTTCGCTGGCCGATTTGAAGGAAGTGGTCTACGAACTCGATTCGGTGCCCACATTGAAATCCATTGAAGCCGTGGATTTGTCGGGTGAACTCAATGGCTCTCTCACAAACGTGACGTTTGATGGTGATTTGGATGCGAATCCCGGACATTTCGCGGGGCACTTGCTCGTGGATTTTGAGGAAAGTGTTGATGCAATGCAGTATGATTTGGAGGGGGATTTGCAGAATTGGGACGTTGGGGCATTGGCCGGGGGACGGTTCGATGCGCACATCGATCAGTCTCACGTTTTGCTCACCGGCATAGGAATAACGCCGGAAAACTTGGATTTGGACTTGGATCTGCAATTAAACCAATACGCCGTGTTGGGTCGCACATTGAAGAACGTGGATGTGAGCGGTGCAATGGATGGAGATCGCATGGAGTTCAACTTGGTATCAGACGATCCGCGTTTTGCATTTGAGGCAGATGCGGTGGTTTTGGATTGGAACAATAATCCCACCGCAGATCTGAATTTGTCTGCCACAGATATTCAATTTGATGGGCTTGGGCTGAAGTCTTTGCCGCTGGCGATTAGTGGTAGTGCATCGCTCATTTATGGTGGGGAGGATTTGTCTCATTCCAATGCCACTTTCGAAGTGAATCAACTCGTGGCGGACCATGCTGGAGTTCGCTACTTTTGTAATAGCCAACAAGTTGTCAAAAGCGAAAACGGGGGATGGGAGTTTAGTGGCGATTGGTTGAACGGTAGTGTAAGTGCAGGATTTGATGCCACTCAGACAGAACAAGTTGCTCGTTTGTTGTTGCATAATGCTGTCCCAGAACGATTTGAACCTCCCCTGGATTTTCAGCCAGCCGACTTCACTTTTGACCTGCAATTGATACAAACGAGTTGGTTGTCGGCATTCGTGGACCCCACGTTGTATACAGGCCCCATCAACTTTGTGGGCGGCTTTGGACAAAAACACCAGCAAGTAGAGATGGTTTTGGGTCCCATGGATATCGAGTTTAGAGGGGTCGACATTCAACGCTTGAAGTTGGAGGCAAAAACATCGGAAAAAGGGAAGGCACTGTGCCAAGTTTCTGCCCGTGAAATTCAAGTAGGGCAAACACTGTACGATCGATTTGAAATTGTAGGTTCTGTTGTAGATGGGGCGATGCGTTTGGGATTTGATCTTCACGATAAAAAGAACCGATACAATGTGAATTTTAAGGCAAATAGCCAAGTTAGTAAAGATTCCTTGCCCACAGAAATTACTTCGGCCAATTTCCAGATCAATCAAGAGCCATGGCAGTTAGATCAATCATCGCACATCACACTGCGAAGAGGAAATCGCCTACAAGTAAGCAATTTGATGGTCAATAGCCAGCGACATTTCTTGGAAATGTATGGCGTGCTCAGTGAGAGGAATCAGGATACGTTTACTGTGGAACTTGGCAACATTACCCCAGAATTGCTATCGCCGTTTTTCCCTGAAGGCACATTCGACAGCTTGGATTTTCATTTGGGGGGCAAGGTGAAGATTGCATCGGCATTCGGTCGATTTCAGTTGTTTGGCCAAAATTATTTGAACGATCTCACCTACTTGGGGTATCGGTATGGAAGTTTCGAAGCCAATTTCTCGGAGAGTCAACAATCGGGTATTTTGAATTTGGCTTTCAACGGTAGAAAGGGTCCCATGAAGGAATTTGCATTCTTGGGGACGTTGGATTTGAATCAAAAGGACCCGGTATTGGATGCCATGGTGGATTTGCCATTGAAAACACCTGCCAGTATTTTACAACCCTTTTTTAGGGGGATTCTCAAAACTGAAACGGGTAGTTTGGATGGTAGGGTAAGAATGGTTGGTCCGTTGAATAACCTTGTGATGCAAGGAAATGTGAATGCACGCGGGGTGACATTGGGTGTAGATTATTTGGGTACGAAGTATCATTTTGATGCTACATTCCAAGTGCGGTCTAACGGCATTTTCACTACGGAGCCCATCTTGGTCTATGGCACGGCGAAAAAGGGAACCGCCAAGGCTACTTTGGCGTTTACCCATAACAATTTCCGGGATCTAGCATTGGATTTGAGTGTGTATGACGCCAAGAATATTCGAATTATTCAAACCACAGAAGAAAACAATGATTTGTTCTATGGAACGGCCTGGGGTACGGGGACCTGTCGTATTTGGGGGCCCATCAATAAAGTCAATATCAAAGTAGATATGGCTCCAGGCAAAAATAGCAAACTGAGCATTTTGTATCCCACGGTGAGTGCTACTTCCGTGGCAGGGAATATTACTTTCAGAAATCACTTTGGACAAGTCGTTAGCAAACCCAAGGCGATTTCCAATAGTGGATTGGGGAATATTGAAATCATCGTTAGGGCAAATCCAGAGCTTGAAGCAGAGTTTCTAATCGACAAACGCTTGGGTGATTTGATACGCGGCAGAGGTACTGGGGATATTCGCATTCTTTATGACGAAAAAGAACGGTTTTTCTTGAATGGTCAGTATACCATCAAATCGGGTGAATATGTTTTCTCCTTGCCTGGCATTAACGTGTTAACGCAGCGGATTTCACTGGATGAAGGCGGAAAGATTACCTGGGTGGGTGATCCTTACAATGCGAATTTGGCCCTGTCTGGGCGATTGGAAAAACGAATTTCTCCTGCACAATTGATGTTGACGTCGGGAAATTCCTCGGGAACGACCTATCCACCTACACTGATTGTGAGCATTCTAAACATCAATGGTAGTTTGTTGCGTCCGCAAATTGGGTTCGATTTGCAGGCCCCTGAATTGGCGAATAGTACAGGTAGCAACAGTGAAGTGAATGCGGTGATTCAGCGAATTCGACAGGACAAAGACGAGGTGATGCGTCAGTCCGTGGCGTTGTTGATTTTTGGCAATTTCTTGCCACCGTCCTTTTCGAGTGGAAACCCCACTTCGGGAAATGTCATCAGCGGCGCTGGGGTGGCGGGTAATAGTGTGTCAAACATTGCTTCTTCTGTCATGAATGACTTGTTTGCGAAGTATGGAATTCCAACAAGAATACAAGTGAATGTGGCCGATGTTCGCAGTCGCAGTGGAACATCGAGCAACGCTCAGGTCTTTGTGAACAGTGAGTGGTTTTTGTCTGATCGCCTGCGGCTTGATTTGAATTATGACCCCACCATGGCGATGTTGGTTAACTCTGTGGCTGTGCCTTTTAACTTCAATTTGGAATACATGACGCGAAATGAAAATTGGCGTTTGAAAATGTTCTCGCGAAGCAACAACGTGATGTTGCAACAAGGAAGTACAACAACCAATGGCGTGTCGGGAAATACCCTTGGTGGTGGCGTGGTGTATCGTCGGGAATTTGAAACCTTCCACCGAAAGAAGGCCACAGTGGATTTGCCCAAGGAAGAGAAGCAAGGCGAATAAACTACCTTTGAGAAAAATCAATGCGGTTTGGCATTTTTATATCGGAAACAGTGCGTGTATCGGTGTCTGCGATTCGCCAAAACAAGCTCCGCAGTGTACTTTCTGTATTGGGTATCACCATCGGAATTTATTGCATTGTGGCAGTGTATGCGCTAGTGCATTCGCTGGAAATAAATATCAATCAGCAGTTTACAAAATATGGTACCAATGTGTTGTTTGTGCAGAAGTGGCCTTGGGATGAGTTTGGGGGTAATTATCCGTGGTGGAAATACTTGAGCAGACCCGTTTCTGCGCCACAGGAAGCCTATTTTTTGGAGTCGAAATTGTCCAAGGAACGGGCGGCAAATGTGGCTTACAACTTTGACCGACAGGAAAAAGTGGCGGCCAATGGGGTTACCTTGGATGGCACGCAAGTGGTTTGTATTTCCCATGGATTCATGGAGATTCAAGATTTGGCGGTTGAGACCGGTAGGTTGTTTACGTTGGAGGAGAGCAATAGCGGTCAGCCCGTAGCCATCTTGGGAAATACCATCGCCCAACAACTTTTCGGGGAAGGTAGCGCTGTAGGCTCCACTTTGCGGATAGGAAATCGCGTTTGTAGGGTCATCGGTGTGTGCTCAACGGAAGGGACCAGTATCATCAACAATTCGCGCGATGAGCGGGTGTTTTTGCCCTTGAAGTTGGGGTTGGGCATGTATTCATACCGCGAAAACGACAATGCACAGGTGATGGTGCAGGCAAAAGCGGGTGTGGATTTGGATGATTTGGCCGTGGATGTTACCCAGCTGATGAGGCAATACAGGAAACTGAAGCCTGGGAAGGAGGCGAATTTCGCAGTGAACAAAATGACCATGATTACGGATGCCGTTTCCCAGCTGTTTAAACAGATCAAGAACATTGGGATTGTGATTGGTGGATTTGCCATGATTGTAGGTTGTTTTGGCGTGGCAAACATCATGTTTGTGAGTGTCAAGGAACGCACCAAAGAAATTGGCATTCAAAAAGCGCTGGGGGCACCGCATGTATTCATTCAGTTTCAGTTTTTACTGGAGGCGATTTGGCTTTGTATCATCGGTGGAATCATTGGGATGTTTTTTGTTTGGCTTACCTTTTTGGGATTGAATGCCGTATTAAAGCAAACCATGGGTGAGGGTTTTGCCTTGGTTTTAAGCGCTGGAGATGCCCAGTTGGGTATTTGGGTTTCTGCTTTGGTAGGCGTGGTGGCTGGGTTTATTCCAGCAACACAAGCAGCGCGTTTGAACCCTGTGGATGCGATGCGAGCCAAATAATTAGGATAGGGTTGCCCATATTAACCGATTAAATTTTGGACAGCCAATTGTTGTAACAACTATTTTGGTGTTTACGTTGTTTCTTTGCGATTGAAATGATGCACACGAGACGTTTGGTTTTGTTGTTGGGAATCGCGGTGATGTGTTTCTCCTCTTTGAAAGCTCAAAATATGAGTACTTATGTTGGGCAAGGGACTGCTAACAGGTCGATAGTATCGCCGGTGGTTGTTGGCAAGGTGTTGGATTCAATGACGAAAAAGCCTCTGGGGTTGGTGGTTGTGGAATTGGTAAAATTGGGGGAGAAGTCAATCATTGAAGGGGGATTAACAGATACTTTGGGCAATTTTCAGTTACCGTTAAAATCTGGGTTTGGTCGCTATTTGATGAAACTGACCGCGGTGGGATATCCCGTGCTATCCATTGCCGATACGCTCACATTGATGACTGAGAAACCACGGTTCGATTGTGGTAGTATTTTCATGAATCCGCTGGATGGTGAGGTTGAAATGATGCGAGGTGCAGACATTCGGGTCTCGGGCCCTGTGATTGAAAACAAAATTGATCGCTTGGTGTACAATGCCGGACAGGATATCACCGCCAAAGGGGGGTCCGCCTCTGACTTGTTGGCAAAGGTTCCCATGGTAGAGGTGGATATGGACGGCAATGTTTCGATTCGTGGTAGCCGCAATCTGAGGGTACTTATCAATGGCCGACCTTCGGGCATGATGGCTGGCAGCGTGGCCGATGCGCTCAGGTCTCTGCCTGCCGACGGGATTGATAAAATTGAAGTGATCACCAATCCCAGTGCGAAGTATGATGCCGAGGGTACAGCGGGTATCATCAACATCATTTTAAAACAAGTGAAATTGAAGGGCAAAACGGGGAATTTGTCGAGTGGATTGGGAACGCGCAGTGCGAATTTGAGTAGTGATGTGTCCATTCAAAATGGTACCACCAATTTTACCATTCGTTTGGGAGGTCATTTTTGGCGCTCTTGGGGAGATGGATGGACCAATAGAACCAATACAATCAAGGGCGTTGGATATCAACTCAAGCAAGTGAATGATGTGCGCAATTGGGGCGGAGGCCCGCGTTTGACGCTGAGTTCGGATTTTCAGATCGACAAATCGAGTGCGCTATCAATAAGCACAACATTTAGTACCCGGATGCGTAATTCCGATAACAATGTGAGTACCTCAACCGGATTTGAAAATCAACCCTTGGATTTTTTGTGGAAACAAGCCACAGATAATTTTACCTACACATTGGGATTGGATGCAAACGTTGATTATCGAAAGAACTTTCAAAAAGCGGGAAGGGAGATGGGTGTTTCTCTGCAGTACAGTGGGAGTCAAGACAATACGGATTATTCTTTTCTGCGCTACAACCAAGTGGGTTTAGAAACCCGGAAGGAACAGAGTTTGAATATCGGAAAGAACAATGAATTGACGGCTCAGATGGATTTTACTGAACCATTGCATCCCAAGTTGTTGTTGGAATTGGGCCTGAAATCAACCCTGCGATCGGTGAACAGCGACTATCATTTCGACAGTTTTAACTACGTGGATGCTGCGTTCTCATCAATCAATGATCGGAATAACCAGTTCGACTACTATCAAAATGTTTACGGTGGGTATTCGCAGTTTACTTTCAATGCTACTTCTTTGTACTCGTTCAAGTTGGGTGGCAGGTATGAGGCAACCGAATTTGGGGGCGCCCTATATCAACCGACCAAAGAGAGTTACCAAGGGCTGTCGTACCAAAATTTTATTCCCTACGTAAATGTGAATCGCAAGTTGGGCAAAGGGGGGTATTTGCGGGGTACCTATACTCAGCGAATTCAACGTCCCAGTTTGTTTTATTTGAACCCTTACACAAATTTCTCCGACCCGCTAAATATCACCACTGGGAATCCTCGGTTGAGTGCGGAAGTATCGAACAACTTTGAAATTTCTACAGGAAATTACGGTGCATCGGGCGGTTGGGGTGTGAATGTATTTCACCGCAGAATTGGAAACGCGATTGAGACAATTCGTTCTGTGGGACAGGATAAAGTATATCGGACTACCTACGGCAATATTGGTTTGAATTACACGACCGGGTTTGACATGAATGCCAATTTGAAAGGAAAATGGAAAGGGAAAGAATGGACTCTCAATTTCAATGGGGGATTGGGCTGGGTTGATATCCGCAGTGGTCAAGATACCGGGTTGTTGAAGGGCGCCAGAAATCAAGGAATCACCTACAATGCCGGGGTTCGGTCGAGTTTGAAATTGAACAAATATTGGCAAATGGAATTGTGGGGTAGATTCAATGCGCCGACGTTCACTTTGCAAGGGACAGCCACCAATTGGTTTTTTCACATGATTGGTGTAAAGCGTCGTTTTGCCAATGACAAAGGGGGATTCGGATTCGGTTTAGACAATCCATTTATCCCGCGCACTGATTTCATCACCAAAGCCAGTGGGCAGGATTTTAACTATTACAGTTTGCAGCGCATCAATATGTGGGGGGTGAGGGTGAATTTTGATTATAAGTTTGGTGCGATGACCATTGAGAAGCCCAAGCCCGTCATGCGGAAATTGCAAAACGATGACCTGAAGCCTGCTGGTGGACAGGAAGGTATGTAACTTGTGGATTAGTTAAGGTGAGTGTGAAAAGGAAATGAGAAACTTAAAAATAGATTTGTGATATGGAAATTACAGGAAAAATTGTACAAACATTGCCCAAGCAGACCGGCAATGCAAGGAATGGCAGTACTTGGGAAAAGCAGGAGTATATTATTGAAGTTCCGGGTCAATATCCCAAAAAAGTATGTTTCAACCTGTGGGGTGATAAAATTGGCAAATTCAATATTCAAAATGGGGACGATGTCACCATCGCAGTTGACATTGAAAGTAGAGAATACAATGGACGTTGGTATACAGACATCCGAGCATGGAATGTGACAAAACAAGGAGCTGCTCCTTCAGTGGGTGGCGGAAATTCTGTGCCCAATTTTGAGTCTATGCCAACAGGAGATTCATCGGCATCCAGCAATGCAGTCAGTCCTTTTGAGGATGACGACTTGCCATTCTAGGCTCTTGGGTTTGTCATAAAATCTTCATGGGGGTGTTAAATGGCAACGAAAACACCCAAAAACGCGTCTAATGCATTAAATTTGTATTATTCTACAGGATTCATGAAGGTCTTTACTACAAGAATGGGCATTAAATTGTCATGGTTTATGGCAATTTTGCTGTTTACAATTGCCCCAGAAGTTTCAGCAGCAAACTACTATGTTTCGAAGTCAGGAAACGACGCAAATACAGGTCTTTCTGCGGCTTTGGCGAAATTGACTATCACAGCGGCTGTGAATGCTGCGACCGCGGGTGATGTGGTATACATTGGCACGGGTTACTATGCGGAAACTGTGACCATGGGTAAGACCATGACATTCATGGTGGACAGTGTTCAGGTGAATGAATTGGCCATGAATGCTTCGGGTATTACCCTAACCATTGACGGGAATGCCAATGAGAAAACATTCAATATCAAGACCAAATTGACCCTCACCGATGGTGTGGTTAAGTTGGGATCTGCGTTAAATGCTTTTCGCGCTTTGGATGGCTGTACTGTTGGTGCGGGCACCAAAACCAGTTATGTGGACGGGCCAGTATATATAGGATTGACCAGCGGTTCAACCAGTATGACATTTCCAGTGGGAATGGGGTCTGATTATCGTCCCGTATCCATTTCTTTTAGCAAATCCAACGGTAACTTGACTTATTTCTGGTTTCAAGCGAAATCGGGCGCTGCAGCAGGCAATGGTTCATTGCCCACGGGGATAAGGAACTTTTCCAAAGTGAATCATTATGTGGGGGGTACAGTGCCAGCGCTGGCGAGCAATGCATCCAACTTTACGGTAACCTTGCGATATGACTCGGTGGCAACCGATGATGGCGTGTATGAAACTTCGACCCTGCGTATATTGGGGTACACCGCAACGACCACTTGGGCAAACTTGGGTGGAACGGGAAGTGTGGTAAGGAAAGGTCAAATCCAAACGAGCAGCATGTCAACGCTGGGAGGAACCTTCGCTTTGGCATGTGCCTACAAAATATTGACTGCTACAGAGCGTATGACGGGCATTAACCTGTTGGGCGATTTGGAGCCACATGCTTCTTACAAGTTGACAGGTCGTTGTTCTGCGGATTCTTTCCGTTTTACGGATCTAACACGCAGCAAGACAGCCATTATATCATACAAATGGAATTTCGGTGAAGCGGGTTCTACTTCGAATACGGCATCTACCCGGAATGCGGCACACAAATACGCCAATTCAGGAACCTATCGCGTGAGTTTCGTGACCTTGAATGCAGATAATTACATTGATTCTTGGGTACAAATGGTGACCGTGTATGCAACACCATTTATTCTGAAAACAGTAAACAACGTTTGTATTGGTGAACAAACAACCATGACGGATTTCTCGCAAGCAAACGGTGAAACGATCACGGGTTGGAACTGGAACCTCGGTGACGGTCCACCAGCGACGATTAAAACATCCAAGACGGTCACTCACACTTATGCCAATCCAGGCGCGTACAAAGTGTTGTTGAAAGTGACAACAATCAATGCATGTACGGCCATTGATACCTTTGATTACATTGTGCACGACAAGCCTGCTCCGGCGTTTGACCCCAAAGATGTTTGTTTTGGACAATCGGTGTTTGTGGATGACCAAAGTACTGTAGCATTGCCCGATTTGATCGCCTCACGCAAATGGGATTTTGGGGATGGATTCACCAGCACCAGCAAGACGGTATCGCGGAAATATGCGGCTCCAGGTCTTTACAACATCAAGTTAATCTCTTATTCCAACTATTTGGGACAGAAAGGTGCTTGTCGCGATTCAATCACCAAACCAGTGCGTGTTTTTGCCTTGCCCGATGTGAATTATTCTCAATCTCATACATGTTTTGAAGAAGAAACTGTTTTCACGGACAACACCAACATCATCAATCCCGATTATGCGGCAACCTATACTTGGACGTTCGGTGATGGCGGTACGGATACCACCATGTACGGTGCTCGATATACTTATACCGCGGCGGGTGCTTACAAGACCCGATTGACGGTGGTTTCCAACGCAGGTTGTGTTGGGACTGACACTCTAACAGTGTACGTTCATCCGAAGCCACTGGCGGGATATACCGTAAAAGAAGTGTGTTTCGGTGATTCAACGGCATTTACACGCAAGGGACAATTGAATCCCAATCTGGAAGCCAAAATGACCTATAGCTGGTTATTTGATGGCACCTTGGCTTATTTCACAAAAACCCCAAAAGTGAAATTCGCTGCACCCGGAACCCACACGGTGGTATTGTTGGCAAAGACGAATGAAGGTTGTATGGACTCGGCGGTTGGCAATGTGAGGTCTTTCTATATGCCAAATCCCCAGTTTACCCTGGATAATACCATTACACCCAATGATTCGATTCAGTGTTTCAAAAACAACTTATTCACGTTCAATTTTTCTGTGAGTATTGACCCAAATGACACGTTGTTGAACTCTGCCTGGAGCTGGGGCGATAAACAAACGGAATTACCCGCCACCAGCAGTACCCATAGCTATGCCGATACGGGTGTATACACGGTGAAGCTCTATGGCTGGTCAATCAATGGTTGTGCAGACAGTATGGTGAAAAAGTATGTTGTAAATCCTTCTCCTACTGCCAAGTTTTACCACGAAGGCACTTGTGTTCCGGATACCATTCGATTCTATGACACAGCATCAATTTCAATCCGTCCGATCGCAACCAGAAAATGGAAATTTGGAGCGGGCACTGTGTTTGGTCCAGCACCGAAGAAAAATTACTACACCACGGCAGGACCTCATGATGTGACTTACATCATTGAAAATGATTTGGGTTGCGTAGATTCTGTAACACAGTCGCTTGGTTTCACTGTAAGACCTGCAATCACCTTTAATTACATGGGCAGTATGCCATTGTGTAAAGGTGACAGCATTGACATCACGGCGGGAGGTGCTGATTCAATTCGATGGATTGCGAGCGGTGATACAAACCGAATGCAAAAGTTCTTCGGTAAAGGTTGGTATAAGGTAAAAGGTACCACAGGTATTTGCTCAACCATCGACTCAGTGCAAGTATTGGCATTCCCTACAGCGAATATTGTTATACATAGCGACACCACCATCTATCGTGGTAAACGCGCGACGCTATGGGCGAGTGGGGCAAAGAATTATTGGTGGACAGACAGCGCCACACTGAACAAAGGATTTGGTGACTCTGTGATTGCTCGTCCGCTCGTGACCAAAACTTATTACGTATCTGGCACAGATTCTAACGGTTGTGACGATTTGGATAGTGTATTGGTGACAGTGGTAGATCCTCCATTGGTGAAGATTCCCAATTTGATCACGCCCAACGGTGATAATGAAAACGATTTTTGGGATCTGACAGAATTGGCCGATTTGTTCTTGTTCGACATTCGAATCAGTGATCGCCAAGGTAAATTGGTTTACAATACGACCAATTATCAAAACGATTGGAAAGCGGTGGATAATCAGGGTACAGATTTGCCCCCAGGAATTTATTTTTACTACATGAAGAACCGCTTCAACAATGAGGAGTTCAGAGGTTACATTCAAGTGATTCGATAAGCACAGATGAAAAAAATTACCATTCTTTCGGCATTGGCCTTGACCATTGGTGGATTGACTGCCCAAATGGGTGCGAAGATTGACCAGTTTTACATGGATTATTCTTTGATAAATCCAGCGGCCATGAATACGCATGACCAGGGACATGTGACCTTGTTATACAACAAGATGTTTTCCGCGGTTCCCGGATCACCCCAAACCACTGTGTTGAACGTGGCGATGCCTGTACCCTCCAAAAACACGGGTTACGGATTGTACTACATGCGTGAGCGCGTGGGTTTTTCAGAAATGCATAATGCCTACGCAACGTATGCATATTCATTCCCTATCGCTGGTACGACAAATTTGAATCTCGGGGTCAGCGTAGGTGCTTTGTCTCAGAATTTTGACATGTCCAAAGCGATATATATCAGCGGAAACGACCCCATTATTAAATCGTTGATTCTTACCCCGCCAGTGACGCGTGCTGACTTGCGTGCTTCTGCATTTGTGAACGGTGAAAAGTGGTTTGCGGGTGTAGCCATCTCCCGATTGACCAAGCCTCGTTTTGATTATGTCTATTATAACTACACGGCGGCCTATAAAATGCAATCACAGGGAAGTTTAATGCTTGGCTACAACATCGATCTCGGAGATGATATTTTGTTGAAACCTGCCTTGTACGCGAGCGCTTACGATTTCAATTATTTCCGCTTACAGTACAACGTTTCTATGTGGTACCAAGAAAAGTTTTGGTTGGGTGTGGGTGGAAACGATA
>JALQWO010000002.1:6578-11811 GCA_023258655.1 Bacteroidia bacterium | reverse complement strand
CGCAAACATTGGTTTTTCTCCCCAAGACGATATTAAAGTATCATACTCTTACAATACACCAACTGGTGGCCAAAGAATCGCATTGGGGAACTCTCATGAGTTTCACACATTCATTGGATTTGCTGCCTTGGGTGGCGGTGCACGCAGTGGTTCGGGTAATGGGGGTGAAGGCGATGCTAATTTGAATAGTTCCAATGATGGAGAGGGAGAAGAAGGAGAGGGTAGTGCAAATTTGAGTTCGAACGGCAAAGGTGGAAATGGAGATGGCGAGGGCAATGGGGGATTTGGCATGAGCAAGGAAGCCACCATTACCAGTTTGGAAGACATGAAGAGCATGGGAATGGGTAATGATACGGCCAAAATCAAATTGCCTCCCATTGAGAAAGTTAAGCCAGGACCTGGATTTTATTTGGTGGCTGGTTTGCATAGTTCAGAAGCCAAGGCCAACAAACAGATTAAAGATCTGTACAAGAAAGGGGTTTTGTCCTACAAGATTTATGACCCATCCAACAAGAGTTACTATGTTTACTTGAAAGATTTCCCCTCGGAAAAAGATGCGAACCGTGGCATATTCTACTATGAAGCCGCAGTTCCGCAAGTGTGGATTAGGGAAGTTAAGTAGACGAATTCAAGGAATGATAAAAAGAAAGACCCCGCCGTGGCGGGGTCTTTCTTTTTATCATCATTTCTGTGTGAAGGCAAATTGGATCAAATTCGCTCCCATTCGCAGTGCTTGTTGTCTCACACTTTCAGGATCTTTGTATACCTCTGGATCTTCCCATCCGTTTCCCAAATCACATTCATAGTCGTAAAAACACACCAATTTTCCCTCCCAAAACAATCCATAACCAATGGGTGCTTTGCCTTCGTGCTCATGCACTTTGGGCAGGCCATTGGGAAATGAATAAGCGCTTTTGTAAACAGGGTGGGTGAATGGGACAACCTGGAAAGTGAGTTCCGGAAAGACTTTTTTCATTTCTCGTTTAATGAATGGGTCCATCCCGAAGTTATCGCAAATGTGTAAGAAACCACCACTGATGAGATAGTTTCTCAGGTTTGATGCATCAGATTCGGAAAAAACCACATTGCCATGCCCCGTCATGAAGACAAAGGGATAGCGAAACAAATCGGATGATCCTACCTCAACCACAGCTTCAGTGGTTGAAAGTTGTGTGAGCAATTGCTGATTGACAAATTTCGCCAAATTGGTTAGGGCCGTTCTGCTACTGTACCAATCGCCACCTCCGCTGTATTTTAATCTTGCCAGCGAAAGGGGTTTGGGTGCGATCGCGTTCGTTTGAACGTCTGATGAAGAAGCAATCACACGCAGGTTTGGGAAAGAGTAAGGCGTTTTTGCTTCACAAGGTGAAATTCCAGTAAAATAAATTCCTGTAAAACTCAGTAGCGCACCTACAACGCTTTTCATGGTTATTTGATGAGAAACCAATAGGCGAGAAATAGACTGCCAACAGCAATGCGATAATAGCCGAAAACAGCAAACCCTTTGGCTTGGATGAATTGTATAAAATACCTTACGGCAAAAAATGCAGTGACAAAACTGATGACGTTGCCAATGAGAATGTCATTGATTTGGCTTGATGTGAGACTATCCCAATGTTTCAGCATTTTGTAGCCAGCAGCGGCGGTAAGTGTGGGTAAAGCCAACAGGAAAGAGAACTCCGTAGCCGCATGCCTACTTAATTTGCCAAACAAGCCGCCGGCTATGGTTGCAGCGGAACGACTAACCCCGGGGATCATCGCCAAGCACTGAAAAAATCCAATTTTGAGACTTTCCAAAAATGTCAAATCGTTGATTTCCTTCTCGCCTGGAGGGAATATTTTCTCTATCTTCAACAATACAAAACCAAAAACGATCAACGTGATCCCGGGAATCCATGGTGCCTTGAGCATTTGTTCCAATAGGTCGTCAAACAAAAACCCCAGGACTGCCGCGGGAACGAAACCCATCAACAAAATGGGGTATAACTTCCAAGCATTGGCGCTGAAGAACTTTTTCCAATACAAGGTGAGTACACTCGCAATCGCGCCAAACTGAATGGCAATCAAATAAGTTTCGTGTTCATTGGGGTCCATCCCCAAAAACTCACGGGTAAGCATGAGATGCCCCGTGCTGCTGACAGGCAAAAATTCTGTGACGCCCTCCACCACGGCGAGAATCAAATTCTCAATCCACGTCATGGATTAGGATGTTTTTTTCTTGTAGAAAATTGCCACTATACCCAAAATGAAACCGATGAATACCACAATGGGGGCCACGGTCAATTTGGTGGTGTTGTAAATATCTTCGGTGCCTGTCATCAACATGAATCCAATGACCAGTACCAAAATTGACACACCCGTAAGGATATAATTCATTGTACCAAACAGCATGGGCTGGGTTTTGGTTTCTTGCTTTGCGGTTTTATTCTTCAATGCACTCATGGTTTTTAATATAAATTTTCAATTTTGGTTCTCAAGTAGCGACGTGTACTCAACCAACTACCGAAGGATGCCAAAATTAATCCAAATATCGATACCGAAATACAAATAATCAAAAGTTCATTCATCCCAATGTGTTGGGTGAAATCTTGGATGATCGCAAAATCCTCAAATGCAATGGGCAATCCGTAAAATACGGTCAGTAAGAGTCCCATCGCTATGGGGATTGCAATGAGTGAATACCGCACAAAATTCAGCACGTAGGGCTTTACGATGAACGTGTTGGTCGCTCCAACCAATTGCATACTTTTGATCAAAAACCGATTGGCGAAAATGCTCAGTCTGGTAGCGCTTTGAATCAGGGCAATTGCGATCAAGATGGCAATGATAGAGGAAGCCCCGAAAATGAGTTGCAAGCGTTGCACATTGGCTGTCATGTTCTCCACCCAATTGCGCTGGTAGATAACGTCTTCCACCTGAGGCATTGTGCGCAAGTGTTTGGATTCCCTGTCAATGAAAGCGATGTTGGCATATTCCGATTTGGGATATAATTCCAAACTCAGCGGAAGGGCGATGTTTTCGGCAAATGAGAGAATTTCCCCATCGTATTTGTCGCCCATCTCTCTCAAACCCTCTTCAGGCGTGATGTATTTTGTGCTTTTAATCCACGGTTCCTGTTGCAGTTTTTTTTCCATGGCTTTTACTTGTGCTGGGGTTGTGCCATCTTGGAAATACAAGTCGATGCTGGAGCTTTCCATCAGATGCTTGCTCAAGCCTTGGAATCCCACGAGTGAAAATCCCAGCAGTCCAAGCATGAACATAACAGCCGATAGTGATATAATCGATGGCCATGCACTGGGTTTTCTTCTTGTGTTCGTCATTTTCGGAATCCTTGCGAAGATGCAACGATTTTCTGCGGCTTCAAACTGAAAGTTATCCGCAACGGTGGAAATGTGTATTCAAATGATGGGTTGAAGAGCCGTTGCATCTGCTGTTTTTTGCCATTTGCGATTCGATTTTTGCCATCTTTTGTGCACTTTGATGGAATATCCTGTTGGGGGTTGGCAACATTTTCATTGGAATCCTTGTCTTATAGTCGTAAATTTGGCAATTATTTAAGGAATGCTGAGAAAACTGCTGTTTTTGTTGTGTTTGAATGCGTGTGTCGCAGTGTCCTTGTATGGAGCAGAACCCACCACGCCAGCATCGAATCTTACGGCGGGTACAATCACCTGTAAATCCGTGCAATTGACTTGGACTTCCGGCAATGGCGCATGGCGAATCGTGTTGATGAAAGAAGCTAGCGCTGTCAATGCAAGCCCTACAGACAACTCATCTTACCTCAGTAATAGTGTTTTTGGTACCGGCCAAGAATTGGGTACGGGAAACTTTGTTGTGTTTAACAACATCACCAACAACTGCACTGTTACAGGTTTAAAGCCCAATACCACCTACTACGTCACAATTTTCGAGCACGACGGATCAGGTCCGGACTATCTCACCTCCAAATCAACGAGTATCAGTTTCAAAACCAACAATTTGGTGATGGGATTTACTTACAAAGGGACGGTCGATAGCTGTGAGAAAACAAACAAAATTACCTTCACCAATACCAGTACTGCCACCTTTGGTTGGATCAAATACACATGGATCTTTGGAGACGGCACCCAAGATACTGGGGTGAACATCACTCACACTTACGGTAAAGGAGGGAATTTTACAGTAAACTTGGTGGCATCACCCGCCTTAGGCTGTGTTGATATTGCGACCTCCCCAAAATCCATTTTCATCGTTCCTCGTCCCATCAGTAAGCCTTTCGAGAAGAATACCGACACGGTTCAGTGTTTCGAAGGGCATATATTTAGACTCGACGACAACACCCAACTTGCCAAGATTCCGAAATGTGCGTACATTCGTACTTGGTACTTTGCGGATGATGACAGTGCCACCATACCCAATCCGAGTAAATCGTATGCCAAGCCAGGCAAATATCGCATTCACTATAAAAGCGAAACCCTTTACGATAACAAACCAACGGGCTGCACAGATACAGCCAATATGTGGGTGAGGGTAGTGCCAAGTCCGTCTAGCGGAATTTGGATCAACGACAGTATTCAGTGTTTGGCGGGCAACAAGTTTGACTTCGACAACAAATTCCCAGGATTGGTTACCTTCCGATGGGATTTGGGCGGTGGAATCACCGGTACAACCAAAACGATCTCTCGCAGTTTCGCTGCTGTAGGTGACTATCCCATCATTCATGAAGCAACCAGCACGGATGGTTGTTCTGGAATTGATACTGTCATTGTGAAGGTGAAGCCCAACGTAGATCCTTCCTTTACTGGATTGCCTTTGACGGCTTGTCAGGGCGGACCGGCCATCACACTAACACCAACCACTGCGGGTGGAACTTTTTACGGACAGACCTTTACAGGCAACAGTTTTTCTCCGACCTCAACGGGTATGGTGAAAATCAAATACGTGTTGGCCGATCAATACTGTCCCGACAGTACAACACAAACCATTACCATTCAACCCAAACCCACATTGAATTTGGGTAAAGATACCACCTTGTGTGACGGAGCGAGCACGGATTTAACCATTACCATACCCGGTACCGTTTTGTGGAACGACGGTACTTCTTCCAATGTGCGCACTGTTTCAAGCGCCGGTGTATACGGGGCGGTGGTAAACAACAATGGATGTATTGCTTCGGATTCAATCAATGTTCGCGTCAATTCAACGCCCACAGTGACCTTGCCGATGGATACCATTTTGTGTCAGGGTTCCATCG
>JALQWO010000002.1:0-6568 GCA_023258655.1 Bacteroidia bacterium | reverse complement strand
GATTGCTCCATACATGCCAAATACCAATATTCTTTGGAGTACAGGTTCAACCGATACTGTGATTTATGTGAGTGCCGCGGGTAACTACACGGTTACTGTGACCAATGCTTGTGGTAGCGCGAGCGACGATGTAACAGTGAACCTCATGATGGGAGACTGTGATTTGTTTATTCCTACAGCGTTTACCCCCAATGGTGATGGCAGAAACGAAACGTTCAAGATATTCGGTCGTGGTGCCAATCCTACCTTGTTCCACATCTACAACCGCTGGGGTGAGAAAGTTTTCGATTCACAATCATCTGGTACTTATGAGTGGGATGGTTATTTCCAAGGCGAAGTTTGTCAGGATGGCCTCTATTCCTACATTTATCGCTACGAATTGAAGACCGGAACCCGCATTCGCCGCAAGACCATATCTGGAACGGTTTTGTTGATGCGATAGAAAGTGGGTAAGTAGTGGCAAAAACTCTTTAAAAGTAATTTTCTCCTCCGCGTAAGGTGTTGTAATTTTGTGCCACATGGTACATCAACCCGCCACCGTAGAACAAGCCAAGCAGTTAGGACTGTTGGAAGAAGAGTTTCACAAGATTTGCGAAATCTTGGGCCGACAGCCCAATTTCACCGAAATTTCCATTTACTCCGTGATGTGGAGCGAACACTGTAGTTATAAAAACTCCATTGTTTGGTTGAAGACGTTGCCCAAATCGGGTTCGAAAATGTTGGCTGAAGCGGGTGAGGAAAACGCGGGTTTGGTAGATATCGGTGATGGTCTTGCTTGTTGCTTCAAGATTGAAAGCCACAACCATCCCAGTGCCATCGAACCGTACCAAGGTGCGGCTACCGGTGTAGGTGGAATCAATCGCGACATCTTTTCTATGGGCGCACGTCCCATCGCGCAGTTGAATTCATTGCGATTCGGAAACATCGCAACCGATAGAACACAGTGGTTGGTGAAAGGGGTTGTTAAAGGAATCGGTGATTATGGCAACGCTTTTGGAATCCCCACAGTGGGTGGTGAGGTGTACTTCGACGACTGCTATGAGCAAAACAACTTGGTGAATGCCATGAGTGTGGGTATCGTAGGGGTGGGTAAGAGTATTTCTGCGGGTGCCGGACCTGCGGGCAATCCTGTATATATTTTTGGTTCTGCTACTGGTAAAGACGGTATTCATGGTGCTGCTTTCGCCTCAAAAGACATGAGTGAAGACAGTATTTCCGATTTGCCTTCGGTTCAGGTAGGTGACCCATTCTGGGAGAAGTTGATCCTGGAAGCGAGCATGGAAATCATTGAATCTGGTGCTGTTGTGGGGATGCAAGACATGGGTGCCGCTGGCATTACCTGTTCTACCAGTGAAATGAGTGCGAAAACCGACGTGGGTATGGATGTTTGGCTCGATAAAGTGCCAATGCGTCAGCCCGATATGAAAGGTTGGGAGTTGTTGTTGAGTGAGAGTCAGGAGCGGATGTTGGTGATCATTGAGAAGGGCAGAGAGAAAGATGTGGAGGCCATTTTGGAAAAGTGGGACTTGACCTATGCCCATATTGGAATGGTGACAGACACCAAACACGTTCGTTATTTTATGGGCGATGTGTTGGAAGCGGATATTCCAGCGGAGTCTTTGGTTTTGGGTGGAGGAGCGCCAGTGTATCGCAGAACCTGGAAAGATCCCGAGTATTTGAAAGAAATCGCTGCGTTTGATTTGAATGGCATCGCGGATGTGAGTTTGGAAGAGGCCAAGCAGGCTGCCCTTCGTTTGTGTAACGAGCCCAACATTGCCAGCAAGCGTTGGATTTACGAGCAATACGATTCAATGGTGGGTACGATCAATGAATCTACCAATTTGCCATCGGATGCTGCGGTTGTGAAAATCGTTGGCACCAAC
The DNA here is from genome assembly GCA_023258655.1 of Bacteroidia bacterium. Lineage (GTDB taxonomy): Bacteria > Bacteroidota > Bacteroidia > NS11-12g > UBA955 > UBA955. The sequence goes on along the minus strand of JALQWO010000002.1, from coordinate 4,685 downwards.
AAGAGTTTGGCGTTGACGGTAGATTGTAACAGTCGGTACGTCTATGCCGATCCCAACAAAGGAACCCAAATTGCTGTATCTGAGGCAGCGCGAAACATTCGTTGTAGTGGTGGTGTTCCAACTGCGATTACCAACTGTTTGAATTTTGGTAACCCATACAATGAAGAGGTTTATTATCAGTTCAAAAATGCCATCGAGGGGATGGGGGAAGCTTGTCGCAAATTCGACACCCCTGTTACAGGCGGAAATGTGAGTTTCTATAATCAAAGTACCAACGGTCAGGCCGTGTATCCCACACCCACCATTGGTATGGTTGGCATCATCGAAAAGCCAGAGCACAGAATGAGTATACCGTTCAAAGCGGCTGGCGATGCCATCGTTTTATTGGGTGCCACGCGCAATGATTTGGGCAGTTCTCAGTATTTGGCCAAAGTGAAAGGAGTGAGCCACAGTCCTTGTCCATCTTTTGATTTGGATGAAGAATTTGCCCTACATCAGTTGTTGGAAACCTTGGCAATTGAGCAAGCAGTAACTTCAGCCCACGACGTGAGCGAGGGTGGTTTGTTTGTGACTTGTTTGGAGAGCGCTATGGCCGGTGGCTTGGGTTTTGATTTGTGCACTGAGCGCGGTTTGCGTTTGGATGCCGGTTTGTTCGGGGAAAGTCAGAGCAGGGTGGTTGTATCTGTTGCGCAGAGCAACATGGATCAATTGATGAAATTGGCTGCAGCCGCGGGAGTTCCCGCTACCCACGTGGGGACAGTGCTTGGCGCGGCGCAGGTGATTGTCAATGGCGAAACATGGGGAGATATGTCGGCATTTGCCCAGCCATATCATTCTGTGATTGCGTCGTACATGAATTAATATCAATAGGATGACAACCTTTAGCTATTGGGAGCAACAGTGCTTGGATAGCGTGGATTGGGTTGTGGTAGGGGCAGGGCTGGTAGGTTTGCAATCGGCCCGTTGTCTGAAGGAATTTAATCCCAAGTCCAGGGTATTGGTTTTGGACGCTCATGCAATGGGCAATGCCGCCAGTTTGCGAAATGCTGGGTTTGCGTGTTTTGGCAGCGCGGGGGAATTGCTGGATGAGATTCAGCGCACCTCTGAGGCGGAGGCAGTGTCTCTTTACGAAAAGCGTTTTTTCGGTATTCAGCGCTTGTTACAGCGATACGGGTCGCACCAATTGGGCTTTGAAGCTACAGGGGGGATGGAAGTGTTTTCCGCCGCTGACGTGGCGGAGTCTGACCGTGTAATCGGTTCGTTGCCCTATTTGAATCAATTGTTAGAACCTTTGCAACCCGGAGGGGCGTTTGCTGTGTGCGATACGAGACCCACGGGCATGAAGGTATTGGATCAAGGGGTGATGGCGCCCGCCGAAGGCGGGCTTCAGACCCATTTGCTTTATCAAACTGTTCGCCAAGACGCCCTGGCCCATGGTGTAGAAATTTATGAAGGAATGCGTGTGTTGGGCTGGGTGGAATCAACATCTGCTGTGGAGGTGCAACTGGAAAATGGTATGCCCATCAAGGCGCAGCGACTCTTGGTTTGTACCAATGGATTTACCAAGCAATTGATGCCAGCGGTGGCTGTGTCGCCGGCGCGCGGACAAGTGTTTGTTACATCGCCCTTGCCTGAACTGCCCTTTCAAGGGATTTTTCATGCCAATCAGGGGTATATTTATTTTCGATCGTTGGGAAATCGATTGCTCATTGGGGGTGCGCGGAATCTGGATTTTGCGGGGGAAGAAACGTTTGATATGTCTGTGACCTCGGCGTTTGAGCAGCATTTGAAAGCCTATGTTGAAACGGTGGTGCTGCCTGGCTCTGAGGTGGATTTTACGCATCGATGGTCGGGGATTATGGGGATGGACAACAACCGAAATCCGCTGATTGGTTGGCACAGTGATCGCGTGTGTTTGGCTGTGAGAATGGGCGGAATGGGTGTGGCTTTGAGTTCCTGGGTAGCGGAAGAGGTGGTTCGCGTGGTGAAGGGCGATATCGGAATTTGAGAAGTTTGTCGTTGATTTGAAAGTAGATGTCGATAGATAATCATGAAATTGTCAAGGCCTTGCAGCTGTACGCCAGTTTGGCGGAATTGCACGAGGAAAATCCTTTCAAATACAAAGCCTTTGCTTCTGGGGCGTTCAATTTGCGAAAAATCAAAGAGTCGCTCGGAGATTTGCAAGAATCGCAATTGTTACAGATTCCGGGGGTAGGGAAATCCGTGGCCAAAGCCATTGTAGAATATGCTGCCACCCGGAAGTTTCCGGCATTGGAGGCTTTGCTATCGGTGACACCCGTGGGACTGATTGCCATGCTGGGTGTGAAGGGGTTGGGACCCAAAAAAGTGCGGTTGATCTGGCAGGATTTGGGGATCGACACGGTTGAGGAGTTGTTTGATGCTTGTCGGCAAAACCGATTGGTGGAGGTGAGTGGTTTTGGTTACAAGACGCAGCAGTCGATTTTGGATGCCATTTCATTTTCATATGCGGCCCGAGGGAAATTCCATTTGGCGCGGGTGATGCCTTATGCTGAGGCGTTTTTGCAGGGTTTGCGCGGGGTTATGGGCGATGAAAAGCATGGATTTACGGGAGAATATTATCGCAAGAGCGATGTGATAGAAACCTTGGTTTTGTTGACAACGGCCATGGAGTTCAGTGGGATGTTGGCACAGGAGTGGCAGGAAGTCGCAGCCGCAGGCGGCGCTCCTTTTTCGGGGTGGAATTTGGATGAATCCACCGGGAAATGGCATCACGAGCAAGGATTTGTGATGGATATTCAGGTGGTGTCGTATGGTGATTTCGACCGCGTTTTGTTTGAACAGGGCGCGGCGGCGAGGCACCTGGAACTGATTCAATATCAGTCCAAAGATTGGCAGGGGGATGAGCGAGCTACCTATGCGGTCAAAAATATTCCCTATGTGGTGCCGAGCCGCCGCGAAGGACATCGCGAATTGGATCGACCTGTAAAAGAGGAGGCACTGATACAGTTTGCCGACCTAAAAGGCGTCCTGCACAATCATACAACATATTCTGATGGACTCAATTCGGTGGAGGAAATGGCCTTGTACGCCATGGAGATGGGGATGGAATATCTTGGAGTTTGCGATCACTCGAAAACCGCGGCTTACGCCCGTGGATTGCAAGTAGAGCGCGTGCTGCAGCAATTTGAAGAGATCGACAATTTAAACAGCCAGTTGTGGCCGTTCAAGATTTTCAAAGGCATAGAAAGTGATATTCTCAACAATGGGGAGCTGGATTATGAGCCAGAAATTTTATCACAATTCGACATCGTTGTGGCGTCGGTGCACAGCAATTTGGGGATGCCGGAAGACAAGGCGATGCAGCGTTTGATTGCCGCCATTGAGAATCCATATACCACCATTTTGGGACATCCAACCGGACGACTGTTGTTGATGCGTGAGGGGTATCCCTTGGATCATCACAAAATCATCGATGCGTGTGCGGCCAACGGGGTGGCCATTGAGTTGAATGCAAATCCTTACCGATTGGATATCGATTGGCGTTACATCGACTATGCGATGGAGAAGGGCGTGATGGTATCGGTGAATCCCGATGCCCACGAAAAAATGGGATACTGGGATATGCAATTTGGGGTGTTGAGTGGACAAAAAGGCGGCTTGCTGAAATCGCAAACCCTCAATGCGTTGAATTTGGTGGAGTTTGAGGCCTATCTTGCAAAGCGGAAATAAAGGAACCGTCTGATAGACATATTTTCGCATGAAAAAAATCTTGGTCATCCGTTTGAGCAGTCTGGGCGATGTGGTATTGGCCGCACCGATTCTCAGGGCGATGCGCTTGCAAGCGGGTGTAGAGGTACATTTGCTCACCAAGCCATCCATGGGCGACTTGTTGCATGGTGGGGATGCGGTTGACAAATTTTACACATGGGGCGAACCTGGGCTATGGAAGCAATTGAAGGGTGAAAACTACGATGGGGTATTGGATCTGCACAAAAATTGGCGTTCGATTCAGGTCTTGTTTCGTCTCTTGTTTTTGAACCCATCGCGAATGCTGAAATGGGATTGGTGCTGGGCTAAGTACGAGAAAAAGCGTTGGCAAAGGGGTTTGTTTGTAAAAACGAAATCACCGAAGTTTCAAGTGTCGCATGTTCAAGAGCGCTATCGAGACGCTGCCCATAAATTGCTTGGCAAAATGAATATTGAAAATCCATTCAAGCTGGATGCGTTTCAGGGTGGATTGCCAGATTTTGTGGGGCGGTCGGTGGATGATGAAGGACTGCTCCCTTTGTTGGAGTCTTCGGGGGGATATGGTGTGGCCATTTTGGGTGGAACCTACGAGACCAAAAAAATTCCGCAATCGGTGTGGGAAAAGGTCTTTGATTCCGATGCGATGAGATGGGTGTTGATTGGCGGTAAAAATGAAATGGCGCTGGCTGAAGCACTGATTTCAACGTTTGGCGATCGGTTGTTGGACCGCGTGGGGGTGTATGGGTTGTTGGATTCGGCGCAATGTATTGCCAAGGCATCAGTTGTGGTTGGCGGGGATACGGGATTTAGCCATGTTGCGGCGGCCTACGGCCGCCCGCTTTTGGTGATCTGGGGAAATACACACCCCGGATTGGGTTTCGCCGCGGGCAAAAACAATGAAAAAGTGTTGCATCTACTACCACAGAATTTGTCTTGCCATCCCTGTACAAAGCTCG
>JALQWO010000029.1 GCA_023258655.1 Bacteroidia bacterium | reverse complement strand
CCTACCTTTCAACTTGTATTTACGGGCCTTGCCGCGGTCACCATTTTGTATTTGGGTATCCAATCGGCGTTCGGAAAAAAACACAACTTGCCAGAAATCAAAGTCAGTGCATCCTCATCGGTGTATCGTGGTTTTTTCATGAACATCATCAACCCGTTTGTGATGTTGTTGTGGGTGAGTGTAATTGCTACCTTGAGCGTGGGTGGTGAAGCACTTACCGAGGCAGGTCGTGCCAAGATTTTGGTTGAACTCATCACCATTTTGTGCACATTGTTGACGCTGGATTTGGGAAAGGTCTATCTCAGTGATTACATCGGAAAAAAGCTCAGTGAACGCGTATACCAGCTGGTAAACCGATACTTTGGCGCCATTTTATCGGCCATCGGTTTGTATTTTGCCTATCATTTTGTAGTCTTGCTACACGCTTGGTATGTTGCTCCTGTCGGTCATTAATATCAATTGGCTCCTCAATGGAGTACTGGCCTTGATCATGTTTGGATTGGGGCTTTCTTTGAAAAAGGAAGATTTTCAAGCGTTGTTTGATCAGCCCAAGTCTTTGGCCATCGGATTGTTTGCGCAGATGGTTTTGTTGCCGTTGTTGGCAGCTGGGTTGATTTATGCGGCTCCTTTATCGCCCGAATGGAAAGTGGGCATCATGATATTGTCTGTATGTCCCGGCGGAATCACCTCCAATTTGGTGAGTTATTTTGTGAAAGGCAACGTAGCCTTGGCCGTGTCGCTCACCGTGTCGAACGCGCTGCTTTCGTTGTTGTCCATCCCCCTCATGGTCAATTTGTTCTTGACACATTTTATGAACCAAGGCGATTCCTCAGTGTCCTTGCCATTTTGGAATACGCTCCTGGAGATTTTTGCGGTTACCATCATTCCGGCATGGTTGGGCATGGCAGTGAGGTTGAAATTGGGCAAACAGGTGAGTAGTATCAGCAAGTGGTTGAATGTGATTTTGCCTTTGCTTCTGTTGATTGTGTTTGGATTCAAATTCATCGCGGGACAGGATCAAGGGGGAACGGATATGACGGGCAGCGACGTGATTGCCCTAACTCCTTATGTTATTTCGCTCAACGTGTTGTCTATGTTGTTGGGTTTTGCCGTGGGGATTCCTTTTGCACTGAGCTATCGCAATCGAATCACCATCGCCATTGAGGTGGGACTTCATAATACTGCGCTGGCCTTATTGATAGCGGGAGATAAATTGCAAATTCCGTCGATGGAAAAACCAGCACTGGTTTACGCGCTCTACAGCGTTGTGGTTACCTTTAGCGTGGGTTATTTATTGGTTTTGTTCCGCGAAAAAGTGCTGAAAAAAAGCCTCGACCTCGGTCAAGATGCTTGAAGGAACCAGGTTGTTGATGGGTTCGTGTTTCAATAATTTGTCGCGTATCTCTGTTGCAGAAATGTGCAATAAAGGGGCATCGTGCCATTGAGCTCCGAAGGGAATGGGCTCCGGCGGTTTGGCATAACCCGGGCGGGCATACACAAACAACGGACAAATGGCGGCAAGTTCTTCGGCGTGGTTCCATTTGTGAAAGTGCAGCAAATTGTCGGCACCCATGATCAAAGAAAATGAATGTTCAGGATGTTGGTGTTGTAAATGCTTTACTGTGCGATGGGTATAGCTCGGCAAACCCAATCCAAATTCCACTTCGCAACAGGTTATGTCGCGTTCATTTTCCAGGGCTTGTTTTACCCACTGCAAACGGAGGTTGGCGGGAACCAGCGTTTCTTCTGATTTGTGGGGGTTTAGGGGCGATGGGACAAACCAAATTTGATCGAAGGCTTCAATGTCACGGAAATATCGCGCCACCTGAATGTGGCCAACATGCAATGGGTTGAATGATCCGAAATACAATCCTACGCGCATGTTTGGGTAACGGGATAAGGGGATAATTGTTTAGGATTCTGATAAAAAATCACTGACGAGTTTCTCGCAATTGACAAAAGTTTCTTCCAGTTTGTCATTCACAATGACTGTATCATATTGCGATTCAAAGCTCAGTTCGTAATTGGCTTTGGCGATGCGTTCTTTCAATTGGTGCTCTACTTCTGTGCTGCGTTTGGTGAGGCGTTCCATGAGTACGTCAACGCTTGGGGGACGTAAAAAGACGGCCAAGGCTTGATCGCCAAATTGGCGCTTGAGGTTGAGGCCACCTTTCACGTCAACATCGAATACAACGGCTTTTCCTTCCGACCAAATTTTGCGGACTTCACTCCATAGGGTGCCGTAGAGAATGCCTGCGTACACTTCTTCGTGTTCTAAGAATTCCCCGTCCTTGATTTTTTGTCGGAAATCTTCCAATTGCAGGAAGTGATATTCTCTGCCGTTGAGTTCACCGGGACGTGGACTGCGGGTGGTGGCGCTGACAGAAAATGCCAATGTTGATTCCATCACGCTGAGTAGGTGTTTTACCACGGTGGTTTTGCCCGAGCCTGAGGGTGCCGAAAAGATGATGAGTTTTTCCAATGTCGAACGAGTGGATTTTCAGCTGTAAAGGTCGGCAATTTGCATTGGATTCACCAAATGAGCCTGAGGAGGGGGGGTGAATTGGCGAAATTTGCCAATTGGCATTGGATATTGGTAAATTTCGCCACCGCGATGCCTGCGATTTTCGTGTCCAGATTTTTTTTGTTTTTTTTCAATTTTTTTTGGGGGTGAAGCCTTCATTGTGTGTTTTGCAAGAATGTGGCAAAACTTTTTTGGGGAATTACCAACGAAACCAAGAGTTTTGTCGTCTATATTTACAACTAGTACGATATCACCGGTGAAAATCTTTAGTAAATTAAAAAATAGTTTAGTATTAATTATAGTATTTTTTAGTATTGTACGATTGGATGCGCAAATTTGTTATCCATTCATTAAGAGACAGTATTTTACACTCAACGAAAAAGTGGTGGGTACCAGGCAGTTTAGCTCTTGGAACACCATGGCGGTTTCAAACAGAAGCAAAGGGTTTTGGGTTGCTGGATATGGGGTAGTCAACGGCGCCAATCACAGTGATGGTTGGTTGATGAAATACGACGATACAGGGAAATTTGTAGGGGCCATTCGATACGGTGTCAAGGGAACGGGTTCAAACGAACTTATCAATGACGTGGCTACCACGCCTTCGGGGGGTGCTGTGGTTGTTGGTTCCAGTGTTGTTGGTTCTGTGAATGCGTCTTTGGGTACGGTGAGTTATTTCACACCAGGCGGTCAGTTGAAATGGACGCGCGAAACCCCAAGCTCCAGTAGAAACGGTCAAAGTGATGTGTTGAATTACGTGCTGGTCTATGATGCTAACACAATTATTGTGGTGGGTTCAGGTGCACAATTGACGGGAAAGCGCAATTTGATTGCAGCCCAATTGGATAGTAATGGTGCCACCAAATGGACATTGAATTTGGACATGGGCAATACTGAGCACCATGGATGGGGTGTGGCGCGTGTAGGAGGAGAATGGGTCATCACCGGTTGGTGTAGGTCTTTGCAAACCTATCCCTTTGCGGCATTTGTGAAAACCGATGGCTCTTTGCGGTCATTGTGGAAAGGGACGAGCAATGGAATTAACCAGTTTGGACACGTTTTGGTCGCGCCGGGGGGTACGATTTATACAGTGGGGACAACCGGAGCAACATTGACTGCCCAGATTTTGGTTTGCGCTTTTACGGCAGATGGAACCCGTAAATGGACACGCAGCATTGGAACGAACAACGTGAATGAAACGGGTCAACACCTTGTGTTGGAAGGCGGATCATTGTGGTTGAGTTCCACTTATCAAACGTTTGCAAACAACAGAGAATTGTTAATTCAAATCGATACGGCAACGGGTGCCACAACACAAACGCAGAAGATCTTGTCCAACGGAAATACCAATTTTGCCTTGGCAGGGTTTATGCGTTCTTTTGTGCCGATGCCCAAAGGCGGAATGGTTTCTATCGGCGTAGATAACTCCGCCGGTGTGCACAACAATTTCATGATCAACAGCCCCTGCAATACCAATTGCGGAACATCGACAAGTACGGCCAATAATACTGCTTTAACGTGGACCTGGGCCTCAACAACCGGTTACACATCGTCGAGTTTTGGGGATTTGGCGACAGTGAATTTTGATACAGCGTCTTTTTACATCACTCAGGCGGTGAACTGTACCCAAGCTTGTCCCTTGCCCATCAAAGTGGTGACATCTCCGTTGGTTATGTGTCCGTCTACCACCAGTGTTTCAACAGATGCAACACAGGCCTTGGCCGAGAGTTACTCTTGGTCTGATGGCAGTTCGTCTCCATCACGAACCTTCACGGTGGAGGGAACTTATTTGGTGAACAGCATCAATGCTTGTGGTTCGCGCCAAGATACCGTGATTGTAGGCAAAGCATCGGCTCCGGTGAAACCCAAAATGAAGGATACGCTCTTTTGTAAGAGTCCTTTCAATTACACCATCGACGTGGCCCAGCCATTCTGTAAATATGTTTGGGACAATGGTAGTACACTATCGGCGCGCACATTTACCAAGCCCGGTGTGTATTGGTTGGATACGCGTAACGCTTGTGGCAGTCGTGTAGACAGTGTTCGATTCAAATTGTTGCTTCCCCCTGTATCGCCCAAAATCCAGGATACGGGTGTCTGTGTAGGGAAAAATATCGTGATTGATTTTCCAAAGGTTCCCGCGAGCTTGTACACTTGGTCAGATGGAGACACAATGGTTCCCAAGACATTTTTCTCATCCACCAAGGCTACGTTGACTGTGACCAATTTGTGTGGTACGGCCTACGATACTTTTGATATCAAAATCAAATTGCCACCAACCAAGAGTCGGGTAAAGGATACTACCTTCTGTAGTAGTCCCTTTGCTTGGAGTTTGGATATGACCCATCCTGATGTAAAAGGGTATCAGTGGGACGATTTGACGGGTGCGCCCCAAAGGGTCATCATGGGCACGGGTAAATTCTGGCTTACCATGACGAACGATTGCGGGATGCGTACAGATACCTTCTTTATATATAAGGATACAGTGCCTGAGAAGCGCTTGGTTCCTGAAGAGTGGTTCTGTGGTGGCGTAAGTTATGTACTCAAAGGTGCTCAATTCGCGGGGTACAGCAAATACCAATGGAACACGGGTGCGAAGACGGGCAATTTGACTGTTTCCACTTCGGGGCTATACAGTTTGCACACATACAATGCTTGTGGTGAGCGATGGGATACGGTGAAGGTAAATGCCATTCGCTGTGATTGTAAAATGTGGATGCCTACAGCATTCAGCCCATTTTCATCGCAAGGATTGAACGACGAAGTGAAGCCGATGTTCGTGGATGACTGGGGTAAGCCCTGTGCTGTGAAAACGGGAACATGGAGTGTATATAACCGCTGGGGTGAATGTGTATTCGACAAACGTCCGATCACTGAGCCTTGGAACGGATTGTACATGGATGAGCCGGTAATGACAGGGATGTATGTATACATCGTGAATGTTACTTTCGATGAAAGTGTATCAGGATTCAGAAATATGATTCGCCAAGGTACATTCTTGGTGGTGGATGCAAAACGATAAATAGACAAATAACAAACCATGAAAAAAATATTTACTTATGCAATGTCTATGGGTTTGGCCCTGTTGGGTTCAGACCTGATGGCACAAACAACGACCGGCCAGGGTTTTGAAGGTACAGCCTTCCCACCAACGGGCTGGCAAGCAATTGGTGGTGGATTTGGTTCCCCCACTTGGTCGCGCCGTACAACTGCGACCGCAGGAACTACGCCAGCGTGTAAACCATTTGGTGGTGCAGGGATGGCACGATTTTCATCGAACAACGCAACTGCTGGTGGAACCCAAACTTTGGGATCACCAGTGATTGATATGAGTAAGCGCGGCACGGCCAACTCGTACATTTCCTTGTATGTCTTCCGCGATACTGTTTACAAATCAGATGATTCAGTGACTGTGTGGTTCAATACTGCACGCAGTTTGACCGGGGCCAAGCGTTTGGGCGGTATCACCCGTTATGCCAAGAAAACCTATCCCGATTCTGTGGCGCACGGATGGTATAAATACTCCTTCGCGATTCCATCATCGTACACTGGAACAACGAATTATTTCTTGATTCAGGCAACTGCGCGTGGTGGTGCAAATGGGGGTAACATTTTCATTGATAGTGTTACCTGGGATGCTTACCCAACTTTCTGCGAGGGCAAGCCTGATGCCGGTACCTTGAGCGCTTCTACCTATTACGTATGTGGTGCGGTGGGTCCTTCTACCATTACTTTGGCAGGCAATACCGCTTCTACTGGAATCTCAATCAAATATGAGACTTCTACAGACTCTACCACGTTCACTGCCAACACATGGACTACCAACGTGAATACAGCCAATTTTAGTGCAGCCATCGGAAAGTATCGCTACATCCGTGCGATCGTGACCTGTGCAAGCAGCGGTCAGACAGATACCTCCAATTGTATTCGCATTTGGATCGACAATACAGCTACGCCTCCTACCATCACTGTGACACCCGCAAATGCTACCATCTGCGCAGGTGCTACTACTGGGGTGAAATTGGTTGCTTCTGGTGCTTTGACTTATTCATGGACCCCCACGACGGGTTTGAGTTCAAATACAGGTGACACCATTTATGCCTTGCCAACCGCTTCTACTTTCTATACTGTTGCGGGTATTGACGACAAGGGATGTACGGGTCAGAGAAACGTGGTTGTACAAGTACAAAGCGGACCAACGGTTACCTTGACAGCGACAGACACCATGGTGTGTGAGGGCGATTCAGTGCAACTGACAGCTACGGTGGCACCTGTTGGAGGTCCTCCACAAACTTACACCTATGCTTGGAGCACAGGTTCTACAACCAATACCACATTTGCAAAAGCGAACGGGGCCACCTCTAGTTATCAAGTCTCAGTGAAAAATGCTGCGGGTTGTGAAACCATCAAAACAAAAACTGTGTACGGCGTATTAAAACCCATCAATGCCTATAAATACACAAGTCTCGGAGGTCGCAAGTTCCAATTTGAATTTACCGGTAGCAATGCTGCCAATGTCTACTGGAACTACAGTGATGGCAACGAGAGTTTCCAGCCTAAGCCCACGTATACATTCAGTGCAGACGGTACATACAAGGTAATGTTGGTTGCCAACAACCCTCCATGTAAGTCTGATACCATGTATTTTGATGTAAAGGTAACCAACGTAGGAACGCGTGCTCAATCTTTGATGAATTTGAGTATGATGCCTAACCCTGCCAGCGACCAAGTGTTGGTGAAATTCCATGGTGTTGAGGCCAATTTGGACGTGGCGTTGGTAGATGCATTGGGTAGAGAGGTTTACCGTCAATCATACAGTGTGGTGAATGGCAATACAGGTATTTTGGTTCCTACGGCTCAGTTGGCGGAGGGATTATACCAGGTACGCATCAAATCAAAGGAGGGTATTTCCTCATTGGGATTACAAGTAGCCCATTAAAAAACGAGCGGCGGATTTTACCGTCGGTTGGTATAGTCACGGGGGCTTGCGCGTAGCGCAAGCCCCCGTGTTGTTTTAGACAGTTTTAGGGTGTTTAAGTATTTTCTCCGAGTACAATTATGTTCACAAAGGCTATGAAATTTCTCACGGCAATGAATATTCACGGGAATCATAAATGTTCTTGCTGCACATAGATTTTCACTGCGCTCAGACATGTTCTAGCTGAACAGGCATTTTTTCTACGCTCATGAATGTTTCATGGGGCCAAGGGTAGTGACGGTGTTTTTATGGGTGCTTAGTGCGCTGGAATGATCAATCGCTGCCCAGGTCTCAAACTCCTTGGATTGGTTAGGTTGTTTCGCTTGGCGATGGCCTCATGGGTTGTGTGGTATCGCTGGGCAATGCGATACAAATTTTCCCCGGATTTCACGGTGTGGGTGATTTCGCCACGTTGCATTCTCGGACTGCGGTTGGGTGCAGTAACGGGTGCTGTCCTTGTCGGTGTAGCAGTGCGGATTGGCGTTGGCATTGGCGATTGCGTTTGCCTCGTATGGTTTGCGGTAGTATCCACATGAACGGCCATGGATGTGAGTCCGGTGCTGTCCACATTTCGAAGGGTCGCACTGCTATCTTTGGCCATTGAATCGCCCATAGAAACTGCCTCAAAATTCCGAACCAGGTTTTTCATGCTGTTGTGAACGGTTGAGCGCAATCCTTCAATATTCAAGGTGTCTTTCGCATTGACTTTGTTGTAGGCTTGCAATAGCGAGAGGGTGAAAAGCTGTCCTTGCAAGGCGTAGCCAGCGGCGTTGAAATGCAATTTGTCTGTAAGGGTGAGCTTGTTGTTATACCAAACATGTAAGGATCCCCAACCACCCATGGCTTCATTCAAATCATACAAGGTAGCTTTCTGATTTTTGGCAACTTTTCGCAGTTGGTTGTTTACGTTGATTTGTTGTGGGGGTATGCGGTTGCGACTCCGGGTATCGGGCGCGGTGGTGATGATGATGGCGGTGGTGGGACTCGCGATGGCGATGTCGGACAGAAATTTCATGACCGCCTGCGTATACACCTGACTATCGAGTTTCCCGTTATAGGCTTCGTTGGTGCCGAAAGAGAAGATGAGGATATCGGGTTTGATGTGGGCGATTTGTTCTACGGTGTAGGGTGCTTTGTTGATGAGGTGGGTAAATTGGGCTCCCACAACGCCACAATGGTGATAAACAACGCCGCGTTGTTGCATCGGAACGATTTCAAAGCCGTAGAATGCGTAATGGTTTTGAGAAGGGGCATTGGCCACCAGCGACAGTGTGAAATTAGATTGCGGTTGGGAGGCTTGGTAAGTGCTCACGCCCCATCCGGCGGGATAGAACTGACTGCCTGTCCACTGAAATTCCGAATTTAACTGGGTGGTGAAGGATGCATTATCGGCCGAGTGCCAAATGTTGATTTTCTGCATCTCGGGTTTGCTGAACTGTCCGAGCGCATTCTCTTCCTTGAATTTTTCGGTGAGCGATATTTGCAAACTCGATCCAACCATTCTGGTACTGGCGCCATATCCGGAGACCCCTAATGGCTCGGTGAGATTTCCAGTAAGTGTTTTATAGCCTGTCCACACGCCCAGCGGCTTCATGGCTACACCCCTCGGACCGAAACTCTTAGCCAGCGCATAGGGAAAGAGGATACCTCTACCTCCATTGCCAAAGTAGGACTGCAGTTGCATGCGAATTTCGCCTGAAAAGTAATCGCCTTGGATGTGGCTATCGCCGATGTGGATGATGGTAAATAGGGTGTCTGCGGGATTGATACTGCCGGGGTTGTTGCCTGGGGTATTGTTGGCTCCCGGTTTACCCACGTTTCTCACGGGAGGGAGGTTGCCTTTTTTGGGGAGTTGGTTGGCTGTTTGATTGGGAAATTCTTGGGAAATGTATGTCAGGTTGTTCACCCTTACATTATGCAATTTTTGCAACGCCTTTTTTAGCTTTGGCGATTCTTGCAACTCATTGCAGGTAAGACAAATGATGGAACTATCTTCGTGGCCGTGGTTGTTGGGAGGATCAATGGGATGTTTTGAAGCGACAGATTGGGCAGATGCTGTAGCGGTATTGGATGGTTGTTGGGCGGGTGCTTCACCCAAAATGGTGAAGGCAACGAGGAGAAATAGGCACCTCATTAGAACTGGAAGTAAATGAAGGGCTGTACCACATCGTCCTTGAATTGGATGATGATTTGAAGTGATATGAGAACCCAGATGATCCAGGTAAAGGTGGGTAATAATTGCGTTTTTTGGAAGATTCGTTCTTTGAGGTTGGGGGGAAAGAAAGCGATCAATGCGGCTACCATAATCATGATGGCCATTTCTTGTCGCGAAACCCAAAATCCAACAAAATCTTTCCATTGCGTGTGGAAGGCAATTTGTTCTATGCTAGCAAATGCTGAGCCAAAAGAGGTGGCGCGGAAGAAAATCCAACAGAATCCTACGAAGTGGAATGTAATGATTGTTCCGAAAATGCGGGAGTACCAAGGATTGGATTTGCTGGGGAACAACTGCATCCACGCTTTGTGGAAGGCGAGTGCCAAACCATGTGCCAATCCCCAGAAAACAAAACGCCAATCGGCGCCATGCCAAAAACCACCCACCAACATGGTGATCATCAGGAAGAGGTAGGTGTTAAACTCTCCTTTGCGGTTGCCGCCGAGGGGTATATAGATATAATCGCGGAGCCAGCTGCTCAAGGATATGTGCCATTTTCGCCAAAAGACGGTTATGTTGCTGGAGGCGTAAGGGTTGTCAAAGTTCTCTTTCAGGCGATAGCCCAGCATCAAGGCGATTCCTATGGCGATATCCGAGTAGCCAGAGAAATCGAAGTAAATCTGGAAGCTATAGGCATACATGGCCAATACATTCTCGGCACCGGAGAAATTGCTGGGGAGTTCATGTACAATGTCTACGTATTTTCCCAAATAATCGGCGATGAATAATTTTTTCAATAGGCCCGTGAGGATACGGAGTAGGCTTTCCTTGTACAGGGCGGCATTGATGATTTGGGGCGTGAAGATTTGGGGTAGGAAATCTTTGGCGCGAACTATCGGACCGGCAACCAAGTGTGGGAAAAACGTCATGTAAAACGCATAGTCACTCACATTGCGCGTAGCGGGTATTTCTTTGCGGTAAACATCCATCAAGTAACTGATGGATTGAAAGGTGTAGAACGAGATTCCTATCGGTAAGAATAAGTCGTGGTCGGTGAAACGGGTGCCCAGTAGGTCGTTGCAGTTGTGGATGAAGAAGTTGGCGTATTTGAAATACAGTAAAAAGCTGAGGCTGTAACTGAGCGATAGCCAAAGGAGGATTTTCTTTCTGATGCCCGCTTGTTTTTCAATGGCCAGGGCGAAGAGATAATCGGAGACGATCATCAGCGCAAACAGGCCGAGGAATGGACCGCTGGATTTGTAATAAAAGAACAGCGAAAAGGTGATGAGATAGATTTTACGCCAGGTATTCTTTTGGACGAGTGCTGCGTAAAAAATCAAGAATACACCAAACACTGCCAAGAAAGAAAACTCGGTAAAAAACCAAGGCTCTTTGGTGGAGTAGCCAACCATCGACTCCCAAGTTTTGGGGTCGTGCAGCGGTGCGAATATTTGATTGATCCAATTAGTATCCACGGTATTTGGCTGCGTTAATGGTGATGATGGGTGCACGGAAAGGCCGGCCGCGCTTGCGCGGCGGCTTCATGAGCATTTTGTATCGGGCCGACGTTTGTATCCAGCTGGCGATGCTGTCCATCCATATCCGGTAACCTTGGACATCGGGGTGACGGCCATCGCCCGCCCGTGTGAGGGTGAGTTTTTTGGTGAGGAAGAAGGTGGCAGAATCCGCAGACGATTGGAAAACCTTGTTGATCCCATTGTCCTCATCCCAGTTGGCGGGGCCAATCCATGCATAAGGGATACCTCGCAGTTTTTTGGCGAGTTGGTTGGCCGCAATTTTGCGGGCCTTGAGATCGCGGGCATACAATTCATTCAAGCCAAATACCAAGAAAATGTAGGTGGGTTTGTATTTGGCGATGATTTTTTGAATGGTGTCTGACCGACCAAAATTGAAGGTTGTAGCGGAGTACCACTCCAAAGACAAGATCAGTTTGTGTCCGTTCGCCAAGCAATAATCGTTTAGCGGATAGCGCAATCCGCCGCTTTCTGAATCGCCGATCAGCAAAATGCGGTGTTTGGTGGTATCGGCAAACACGGGCAATTCATACGCTGGAAGGGTGAAGGGTTTGTGCAAAAAACCTCCCGTTAGGAATGAGCTGGTTGTGTCTCGTTCAATGGCATGGCCATTGGAGTCGAGCGCGATGGTTGGGATGGTGTCCTTGGCGACGGCTATCGGCGCGGGTTCGGGTTCATCCAGCGCGGCTAACAGGGCATCGATGTCTTGATTTCCGAGAATCTGTTTGAGTTCGAATTGTCCGATTTGCAAGGTTTGGGGACTACAACTGTATATGTACAGCAGCAACAATGGCAAAGAGATGCTGAGACCCGCCCAAACGATCAACCAAGGAGACGATTTTCCAGGAGGGGTAGGGGTGTCCGTATATCCTGGGCCTCGGGGATTGCTGTTTTCAGGTGAAGTCGATGTGGACTTCGCGGACGACGACGATGGGTTATCGGGGGTGATGTGAAGTTCTTTGTCCGCCAAAGTGGGGCAAAAATACTTCAAACACAGCGATTTTGTTCGTGCGTTGTGAGTAAGTATGAACAAGTTTTTCTCGTCAGCTTGCCTTGGCCGTGAATTTCTCCTCCCCCGCTTTCAATTGGAGTGGCGTTGCTTGACTGCTTAGGTACACTGTGATGTCTTGGCTGCCCAAATTGGTGATGCGATGTCCTTCTTTGGTGACCTCAATTTTCACGGGTTCATGGTTCAACAAGATTTGGAAGCCGTAGCCTTCCCATTGAGATGGGCAGTGGGGGTTCAGGAAAAGGGTTTGGTTCTTGATTCGCAAACCGCCAAATCCTTGTACGATACTCAAGTAAGAGCCCGCCATGGAAGTGATATGCAATCCATCTTCGGTGTCGTTGTTGTAATTGTCCAAGTCTAATCGGGCGGTACGCAAATACATTTCGTAGGCCTTGTCGGTCTCCCCGATTTTGGCGGCCAAAATACTGTGAACGCAGGGACTCAAAGAACTCTCGTGAACGGTGAATTGCTCGTAGAATTTGAAGTTGCGCACATGGGTATCGAAATCAAAGTTATCCTCGAAGAAATACAGCCCTTGAAGCACATCGGCTTGCTTGATGTATACGCTACGAAGGATGCGGTCCCAGCTCCATTTTTGGTTGATGGGTCGTTGCGCTGGGGACAGATCTTTGACGGGGATGAGTTCTTTTTCCAAAAAGCCATCGTGCTGCACAAAAACGCCGAGGGTATCATCTTGTGGGAGGTAGAGGTTTTCGTGGATATGGTTCCAAGCGGCGATTTCGGTTTCTGCTTGGAATTGGGTTTTCTCACAGATGGATTTGTATTCTGCGGGATGGTTTGCTTGTATCCACAGGGCACATTCACTGGTGTATTGCATGCACCAGTCGGCGATATAGCTGGTGTACCAGTTGTTGTTGACGTTGTTTTCGTATTCGTTGGGACCCGTAACGCCATGCATTTCATAGCGCTGTTTGTTGGAGCTCCAGTGTACGCGTTGTTTCCAGAATCGCGCGATGCCCAGAAGGACTTCAAAGCCTCCTTCAAGCAGGTATTGCTGATCGCCAGTATGTTGGATATAGTTGTAAATCGCGTAGGCGATGGCTCCGTTACGGTGAATCTCTTCAAAAGTGATTTCCCATTCATTGTGGCATTCTTCGCCATTCATGGTAACCATGGGATACAGGGCTGCACCGTCTGTAAAGCCCAATTTGGCAGCGTTTTCAATGGCTTTTTGGAGCTGTTTGTAGCGATATACCAGCAGCTGTCGCGAAATGGCGGCATCAGCTGAAACCAAAAAGAACGGCAAACAGTAGGCTTCGGTATCCCAAT
>JALQWO010000299.1 GCA_023258655.1 Bacteroidia bacterium | reverse complement strand
AGATTTTGTCCAAGATGCAAAAAAGATGTCGAGACTAAAAACTTTCATCAAAGAAGAGGTAAAGAAAATGGATCGGTATATTGCAAGCCATGCTCATCCGATCAAACATTAGAAAGACAGAGAAAACTTAAAATCAAATCAGTTGAATATAAAGGAGGATCTTGTGTTAGATGTGGATATGATAAATATTATGGCGCGCTTGAATTTCATCATTTAGATCCATCTAAAAAAGATTTTAATTTAGGAAACTGCAGACTAACAAGCTTTGATAAAGTTAAAAATGAGTTAGACAAGTGCATTTTAGTTTGCTCGAACTGTCATAGAGAAATACATCACGAACTTAAAGAAAAAGAAGAGACACTGTAAAAGTGTCTCTTTGTGATCCCGACAGGATTCGAACCTGTGACCTACTGCTTAGACATACCACTATAGTTTTCACTACCATTTCTGTTTGGTGGTCTGGACTATATCATTACCTTCGACATTACTCGGTAAGGCACCTCCCCCTTAGTCTCTACACATTTACCCATTTTGGGATTTAGCTCGGTATTGCCATCACCATTACGCGTTAAGGTTTCACCGAATTCGAGAAGTTCTATTATACTATTTCTAATATAATGCCCCCTTTTTGAGGCAGTTGCTCTATCCAGCTGAGCTACGGAACCATTTATTTTGTTAGAGTTATATTGGCGAGAAACGAATTTGTTTTACGACAGACTGCCAACTCGCGCTTAAATATTACCCTTTGATAACTTCTACGTTTTTAAGAGCCACGACTGGCTTAACCATTTCAACCATTTCAGATACTTCGCCATATTTTTTGAAGTTGTCGATAGTTCCTTTGGCAACAGAGTAAGCAGTAGTCGCTTTGATAATTTTTTCTTTATCTTTTTCAGCGATTTCAGAAGACTCTTCGATCATA
>JALQWO010000298.1 GCA_023258655.1 Bacteroidia bacterium | reverse complement strand
ACATCAGACAGTGACACTGTAAAAGAGTTTTTAGCTAAAGCAATCTAAAACTATTTAAAATTATTAAGGGGTCAGCAATGGCCCCTTTATTTTAATCTATGAAAAAACTAATCTTTATCTTAACCCTAATTAGTTCTACTGAATTAGTAGGACAGTGTTTTCCTATTAGAAGTGTAGACAATCGTCAATGTGATGTTTGTTCTCTTCCCTTATCTCTCCAAGATACCCTATTTATAGAAGATCTAATAGGTGAGGGTAAGCATCCTTCTCCTGTGGTATTAGATTGTTTTGTATTTAAGTTTTCTGAATGGAACTTTGTTATTACATACAAACTAAAAGACGAAGAAAGAACTTACATTATCAAAGAAGGTTATATTGGGCCTATCTTTATCTACAAAGACAAAAGCGTAACAATACTCAAAGAAGATTAACCGTCTTCTTTGACTTCTCTCTTCTCTTCGTTATCTTTGTCTAATGCTATTGTGGTGGAATAGGTAGACACGCAGGACTTAAAATCCTGTTTTCAGTAATGAAAGTATGGGTTCGATTCCCATCAATAGTACAATGTTCCTGGTTGCATACCGTAAGATCTGCTTCCAGGACTTTTTTAGTTAAGATAGATTAGAGTTTATCTTAACTGCAAAGGCTAACCAATATTAGCCCTAACCAGTGAGTGGTTAAAATCTTTTTCATATCTGTATTACGACAAAGGAGGTTATTGGGCCTCCTTTTTCTTTTTATATTATTTAAGCAGATACTTAATCTAGAAACCTTTTAAATTAAATACATATGAGAAAAAGAATTACTTCCACTGCTATTGTAGCAGAGAAAGTCTACTCCGTAAGGGAGGAGAAACCACAATTTAAGTCTTTCAATCTTAAGGGTAGGATTTCCAGCTTAGATAAGCTAGACCGTATTCAGGAAAGAGAGATTAAAAGGATGTTCAA
>JALQWO010000297.1 GCA_023258655.1 Bacteroidia bacterium | reverse complement strand
TAGAAGCTTTTTCAAATAAATTTGAAAATTGTCTTTCTAAAATTCCATAAGTATACTTAGCTTTTTGCTTTTCAGCTAATTGAACTGCATACTCTGATTTTTTTCCACCTCTTCTTTTGGAAGGACCATGTTGCCCTGGACCATAAGGTCTTTTTTCTAAAGCTTTGTCTGCACCAAAAATAGCTTCATTAAAACGTCTTGCAATTTTTGTTTTAGGACCTGTATATCTTGCCATATTATAAAATTAAAAAAGGAGAGAGTATGAATTAAGGCTTTCCTTCGATACTCTATACTCTCCTTAAGGTTAATAAACTATTATACTCTTCTACGTTTTGGAGGTCTACATCCGTTATGTGGTAGTGGAGTAATATCTACGATTTCTACAACTTCAATTCCAGAATTATGAATTGAACGAATTGCAGACTCACGTCCTCCACCTGGTCCTTTAACGAAAACTTTTACCTTACGTAATCCGAAGTCATAAGCTTCTTTAGAACAATCTTCAGCAGCAACTTGCGCAGCATAAGGAGTATTCTTTTTAGATCCTCTGAAGCCCATTTTTCCAGCCGATGACCAAGAAATAACTTGACCAGCGTTGTTAGTCAAAGAAATAATAACATTGTTGAAGGTAGCTTGAATATGCGCTTCACCCATTGCATCTACTTTGACGTTTTTCTTCTTCTTTTTATCAGCTTTTGCCATACTATTTATTATTTAGTTGCTTTTTTCTTGTTTGCAACTGTTTTTCTTCTACCTTTTCTAGTTCTAGAGTTATTCTTAGTTCTTTGCCCTCTTAATGGTAAACCAGCTCTGTGACGAATTCCTCTATAACATCCAATATCCATTAAACGTTTAATGTGTAACTGAACTTCTGAACGAAGTTGACCTTCCACTTTAATTTCATTTAAAGAATTACGAATAGCCCCTAATTGTTCATCATTCCAATCTTGAACTTTGATGTTTTC
>JALQWO010000296.1 GCA_023258655.1 Bacteroidia bacterium | reverse complement strand
GTCTGGCCTGAGAAGGTGTCAATGTCTTTTTAAATGCCGGTTGCTCCATGCTCGTTTACAAAAGTCATCCGTTTTCCATTCCCAATTGCAAAAAATCTAAGGGCGATATCACAGAAATTCCACAATGTTTGAAATCGGCTACATTTCGGGTGATTATCATATCGCACTCCGATTTTGCCATCGCAACTTGCAAGGCATCTTCAAAGTCTCTCATCCCCATAAACAACGCATCGGAGCATACATTTGGGGCGGAGCCCAAACAAGGAATAGAGACGCAAAATTCTCGCAGTAACAACATGGTTTGATCATGGGAAAATTCCTTGCGGATTAAATAATAAACTGTACCTAACGTGAGCGAGCTAATTCTGAAATCATAGGTGCGTTTGCGCGCCAAATAAACAATCTCCTTGGCCGGTGAATAATGATCAGGACGTTGTAATAAAAAGTCGAGTACAACATTGGTGTCAATTAGAATCGCCATGATGAAAACCTATGAATGTTTTTTCAAACGCTCCTGATAGACCAATTCCTGGATTTGGGCATCGGAAAGGGTGGCATACCCAGATATCAATCCCCCAAATTTGACAATGAAATCGTCAGCATCACTATTGGATGGGATTCGTGGCGCGGCATTACGATTCGACAGTTGTTGCGCGAAGAACTGCTCTACCACAGCTGATAGCGACTGCCCATCCACCGACACCCGCCGCTTCATACGGTCAACAAGATCGGCATCGACCAACAAGGTCAGCTTCTTTTTCATACGTACAAATATATTCATTTTTTCTACGTACGTTTCTACTTTTGTTATCATCGCTTCAAAATTCTCCCAGAAATATAATGATTCCATAACCACCGGTAAAGAATGCCAAACCCAAAAAATCTTTGGGAATTTTCGCCAATGTCTGTCAGATAGTAACCCATTGACACCCAAAATCCGTTCATTCACCTTATCCATATGACAAAATTTCAGTTCCGCCATTTTGGTAC
>JALQWO010000295.1:501-1027 GCA_023258655.1 Bacteroidia bacterium | reverse complement strand
AAAAAGCCCGTGTCAACGCCGTGGGTGACCATGCCCGCAGTCGTCGGCAAACTGATGTCCACCGTATTGGCATGTCCGCCAAAATAATCACCTGCCTCAAACAGCGTGACCTCGGCTTGTCCTTTTAAGCTGTGCGCAACGGCCAGGCCCGAGATGCCCGAGCCGACAACGGCAATCTTCTGGTATTTCAAGGTGTCAAACTTTCTCTGTCTACTTAGGAAGGTTTGCCCGACAAGCTTTTTTCAAGCGTTTGCACCAGACTTTTGCTGTCCGGACTGGTCATGCTGCTGTAACTGTCAATCAACTTGCCATCGCGGCCAATCAGGTACTTGTAAAAGTTCCACTTGGGTCGTTGTCCTGGGGCTTGCGCCAATTGTTTGAAAAAGGGCGCCGCGTTGTCTCCGGTGACAGCGGTTTTGGTGAACATTGGAAACTTCACACCGAAGGTGTTTTCACAAAAGTCCGCAATTTCTTGGTTGGTGGCTTTCTCTTGCGCAAAATCATTGGAAGGAAAACCCAGCACCAC
>JALQWO010000295.1:0-491 GCA_023258655.1 Bacteroidia bacterium | reverse complement strand
TGAGGCGTGAAACCACAGTAACTGGCCGTGTTGACCACCAAAATGACTTTGCCACTGTATTGGCACAAGGACTGCGGTTTTTCATCCTGCAGTCTTGCAAAGGTGTGATTCAACAAGGCAGGACATGCCGCAGTGGTGCTTGGCGTTGTTCCTGCTGGCTGCGCCCATGCAGCAGACATGGCGAGCAAAAGGACCCAGGCAAGGATGCGTTTGAGTGTTATGAAATTGGCCATTGAACTGTCCGTTCTGTTTTGTGACCGGACAGTTTACTTCTATTTTTCTGGCTTGTCACGCGCCTTTTGGAAATTTGTTGTTGGCTGGAAAAACGGCATGCCACAAAGCCAGAACAGCGTCTTGTTCTGACTTTAAAAGGCTTCCTTCTACCTGGGTCGGCTCTTCATTCAAGCGAGCCTTGTGCTGAACCCTGCGCAACTCACGGTAGGCCGATGAAGCTGCGATGCCTACACCTGGGGGCAACAAACCTGCGGCTT
>JALQWO010000294.1 GCA_023258655.1 Bacteroidia bacterium | reverse complement strand
TGATGTGTATTTCATGGAAGACAAAACCTTGAACATCAACAATGCCGCCGCCGGTAATTTGTTGAGTGTAAACTACCCTCAAGGACAGTGGTTCGATTTTGAACTTAACATTGATTTGAACACCAATACTTGGGATTTATACATCGATGGTACTAAGGCCGGTTCATTCCAAAACGCAACCAGAGCCATTGCTTCAATGGATTTATTTCCGATTAATGGAAGTTCATTCTATGTTGACGACGTTAGTTATTCGTATACCGGATACACCAGCACGAGTAAAAATGCCTCTGTTACTTACATTGGCAATGTCATTGGATTCTTGGCAGGTTCGAACGTTATTCCCACCGTTGAAATCAGGAATCTTGGAACCACTACCATTACCAGTGCCGATGTTTCTATCAAATACAACGGCAACACCTTGAACAAATCTTTAAATGGTATTTCATTGCCTGCCAATGGTTTGTATACAACTACTTTCGACAATGCTTTAAGTATTGTTGGCGGTAGTGGCGATGTGGTGGCTTCGATTGTTTCAGTCAATGGCAGCGCAGACGACAACGCCAAAGACGACAGCAAAACCATCACCATCAACCCCATCGTACCCGCCAAAGGAAAGGTGGTTATCGGCGAAGAAGCTACTGGAACTTGGTGTCAGTGGTGTCCGAGAGGCGCAGTGGCCCTCAAAACCATGCACGACAAATACAGTGGGTTCTTCCAAGGCATTGCCGTTCACAATAACGACCCCATGGAGAACCCTTACTACGATGCGGCCATCGCCTCGAAAATTAGCGGTTACCCCAGTGCTTTGGTAGATCGCGGCACTAAAATGGATCCTTCAGCAATGGGTGGCGATTTTATCAAACGTGTTCAAGTAGCACCTAAGGGCATCATGGATATTGCTGCCAAATACGATGCGGCAACGAGCACAATGAGCGTAAGTGTTGAAACCACTATTGAAAGTGATATCAGCGGAGATTTCCGCATTGCTTGTGCGTTGGTTGAAGACGATGTAACCGGAACCACATCGGGTTATAACCAATCCAATGCGTATGCCGGCGGAGGTAGTGGTGTAATGGGCGGATTCGAAAAATTGCCCAACCCCGTT
>JALQWO010000293.1 GCA_023258655.1 Bacteroidia bacterium | reverse complement strand
GCATCAAACTCTTTTGCATCAACAGTTAAACCGCCAGCTGCAGAGGTAGCGTCAACCAAAACCAGAGCGCCTTCAGTGCCTGCTGGTCGCTTAATTGCCATTGAGACACCAGTTGAAGTTTCATTATGAGTCAGGGCGTAAACATCAACGCCACTTTCAGCGATTGCTACCGGATGCGATCCTGGTTCGGCCTTAATGACAGTCGGGTCTTCAATAAATGGATTTTCCTTCGCTGCCTGTGCGAACTTTGAAGAGAATTCACCGAAATGTAGGTGTTGTGATTTCTTCTCAATTAAGCCAGATGTTGCGATATCCCAAAATGCAGTTGATCCACCATTTCCAAGTACAACTTCGTATCCTTCAGGCAAATCAAATAATGAATTTAATCCAGTTCGTACTCGATTAACTACGCTCTTTACTGGCTTTTGACGATGCGAAGTTCCGAGAATTGATTGCGATTTAAGTAGTGATTCAAGCGCTTCAGGACGAATCTTTGATGGGCCACATCCAAATCTGCCATCTTTTGGTTTCAAGTTCTCTGGAATCTTGATATCGCTCATAAGCAAACTTTACGGGTAGTAACGCGAAGCATTCCAATCGCCACTTATTTCTCCCGAATTGTGAGACCTATCAAATCTAATTCGGTCATGTAAGCGCGAATATCTTCCTTGCCAGAATTCAATTGAGAATGGTCTGACCAAATATCCACCCCAATGTGGTGGCGTTGGCACAGTTGTTCCCTCTGGCCATTTTTCCGCTGCGCCTTTAAATCTATTCTCTAACTCTTCGCGATTTGCAAGCGGTGATGATTGTTGTGAAGCCCATGCGCCAATTTGCGATGACCAAGGCCTGGTTTGAAAGTAACTTTCTGACTCTTCTCTAGAAACTTTCTCTGCAAAACCTTGGACGGTAACTTGCCGTTCGATTGGATACCAAGGAAAGAGTAAAGAAACTTGTGAATTTAATTGAAGCGCTTGAGCCTTACGTGAGTTGTAATTAGTAAAAAAAGTAAATCCATCTTCATTTACATCTTTAAGAAGAACAGTTCGAGATGAGATTATTTCCTCGGCTCCAAGAGTTGAGAGCACCATCGCGTTTGCCTCAACAATCGTAGGAACTTCTGCCGCTTCCTTTAACCAGAGTTTGAAGGCCTCGATTGGCTGACTGGGCAGGTCTAACTCCCGCTCGCTGTAGGAGCGGCGCATAGATTGAATCTCTTCG
>JALQWO010000292.1 GCA_023258655.1 Bacteroidia bacterium | reverse complement strand
GGCCGCACAAGGACAGCCCAAGCAAGAATCTGTGGTACGCGATCTTTACAAGGATTTCACATTGCTCACGCCCGAGGAGATGAAGCCATACGAGAATGCCTATTTGTACGAAATTACATTTAGCAACAAAGGTGGATTTGTGATGCCCATCATCCTACAGTGGAACTATACCGATGGTACGTCAGAAGTAGAATATATCCATGCTTACATCTGGCGGAAGAATGAGCAAAAAGTAACCAAGAACTTCCTCAAGCGCAAAGAAGTGGCGAGCATCGTTTTGGATCCTTTTAAGGAAACGGCCGACATCGATGAGAGTAACCACACTTGGCCTCGCACAGCGGAACCCACGCGTTTTGAACTCTTCAAGAACAAACCCGTGCCCGCGAACGAACAAGTAGAAATGACCCCCATGAAGCGCGCGTTGCGTAAAAAATAAGGTTAGAGCCTGCCGGCGATGATTTCATCCACCACCAACGGATCCAGTAACGTGGTGGTATCGCCCAGCGAAGCCAACTCTCCCTCCGCGATTTTGCGCAGGATCCTGCGCATGATTTTGCCAGATCGCGTTTTCGGTAACCCTGAAACCACTTGGATTTTATCGGCCTTGGCAATGGCACCAATGGTCTTGCTAACCATCTCGTTGATGCCCTTAATCAAGACGTCTTTATCTCGTTCCTCGCCCTGATAAATGACATACGCGTAAATGCCCTGTCCTTTGATGTCGTGCGGATACCCCACAATCGCACTTTCAACCACGCCAGGGAATAAATTGATGGCATTTTCCACTTCGGCTGTTCCGATGCGGTGCCCGCTGACGTTGAGTACATCGTCGACCCGACCTGTGATCCGATAAAGCCCATTTTCATCGCGCAATGCGCCATCGCCAGTGAAATAGAGTCCGGGATAGGTGCTGAAATACGTTTGTTTGCATCGTTCGTGGTCGCCCCAAGTTGTGCGCAAAATCCCCGGCCAAGGCCTGCGAATACACAGGTTTCCTGAGACGTTGTTCCCAAAAATTTCACGACCTTGTTCGTCCACCAGCAGGGGCTCCACACCGGGCAAGGGTAGGGTAGCATAGGTGGGTTTGCTTGGGGTAACACCGGCCAAGTTGGTGATGAGGACGCCCCCAGTTTCGGTTTGCCACCATGTGTCTACAATTTCGCAACGGCCTTTCCCCACTTTTTCATGGTACCAATGCCAAGCTTCCGCATTGATAGGTTCGCCC
>JALQWO010000291.1 GCA_023258655.1 Bacteroidia bacterium | reverse complement strand
GGTTTGTTCGATCAAATCGTCGAGCGATTGTGCCTCGATATTCTGCTTCCAAGCATCAAACCCTTGGGTACTGTTGGCAATAAAATGTTGGTCGAGTACGGTTCCGGGTCCCTTTTCCTCTTCGGCGAGCAACAATTTTTCAATGGCCTGAATCAGCGCCATATCGCCGTTGAGTTTCACCTGCAAGAAGATGTCGGTGAGTCTGGCTTTGATACCAAGTGCCCCTTTCACCGATTGCGGATCCGAGAAAGCAATGAGTCCGGTTTCGGGCAAAGGGTTAATGGATATGATGGTTGCTCCATTCTCTTTCGCTTTTTGCAGCGCACTGAGCATCCGCGGGTGGTTGGTGCCCGGGTTTTGTCCAATGATCAGGATGGCTTCGGCTTTATAAAAATCTTCCAACTTCACAGAACCCTTTCCGATGCCCACACTCTCATTGAGGGCCACACCACTGGATTCATGGCACATATTGGAACAATCGGGGAGGTTGTTGGTGCCGTATTCGCGGGCAAAGAGTTGATACAAAAACGCGGCTTCGTTCGATGTACGTCCGCTGGTATAAAATACCGCCTCATTGGGCGATGACAGTTTATTCAGGTGGCTGGCAATTTTGCCGAAGGCCTCATCCCAGGTGATGGGCGTGTAATGCGAAGCGCCATCGGCGAGGTACATGGGCTGCGCGATCCGACCTTTCTTCCCAATTTCGTAATCGTTCAACAGGGATAGGTCGGCCACGCTGTTTTGCGCAAAAAATTCGGGAGTTAAGCGTTTGGTGGTGGCTTCGTCGGCCACGGCTTTGGCGCCATTTTCACAGTATTCACCGATGGGTGAGCGCTCATCATCGGGATCAGGCCATGCGCAACTTGGACAATCAAATCCACCTTTTTGGTTAAGGGCGAAGAGGGCTTTGGCACCACGGGCAGGGTTCATTTCCTTGAGCACGTGTTGCACAGCCACTTTCACGCCTGTCAATCCGGCGGCTGAACCGCTGGGTTTGTGCAAGCGCAGGTTGAGCAGTTCTTCCGGGGTTTCGGCGTGAACTTGGGTTGTGGGTGAGTCGTGCGAGGTTTTGTTGTGTCCGTTCTTCGATGCCATGGCTACTGTGAAATCACTACTGTGAAATCAAAAATACAAAATAGTCCATGATTCGCGGCAATCCTTTTTGCTATCCGCGGTAATCCTTTTCAACGATGAGTTGGAGTGTGCGATTGTTTGGAAAATCGAGGCTTGTGGTGAGGGTCTCTTAAACACTTGTTCT
>JALQWO010000290.1 GCA_023258655.1 Bacteroidia bacterium | reverse complement strand
GGCGTAAGTTGAATTCCAAATAGAACAATTTGCCTTTGCTGAACAGCAGTCGCCGCAATCGCACCTGCTTGAAAGGTTGGTTGGGTAAGGCTTGGGATGTGTTTCTAAGGCGGCCGACCAAGGTTACTGCGTAACCTGCGGCCGCCAGACTGCCACAAATGCGCTGCATTCGCTGGTCAAACGCCAAATCGTTGGTTACGGTAAAAATGATTCGCCTACCCATGAGAGTGTTTGGTTTTCGTTTTCAATAATACAACCTTCGTCGAGCAATATCCTCAGCGTCTGTACCAATATTCCCTGTTGGGTGAGTGGAAATTGCTTCAACAATTGCACAGCGGTCTGCGCGGGATGGTTCTGTAAAGTGGTTTGCCAAAACTGTCGGCTGGGGATGTCGCCTGCGGCCCGACCTTTTCGCTTGCAAACATCGCATGTGCCGCAGGTGGTTGGGGATGCATTCTCGGTGAAGTAAGATGTCCAATAGCCGCTTCTACAGTTCTCTGCCGTGGCGTAAGTTTCCAACGCGCGCAGGGCGTCCATCCTGCGTTGAAGCAGTCGCTGTAACAAGCCCATGTTGAGGCTGGGGTACAAACTGCGGGACTCGCTCAACATCAATAACGGCCATTCGGTGGCGGGCTGATATCGCAGCAATTTCAATGAAGCCATTTGCTGTAGCATCCGCTGTATCTGCAAAATTTCTGATGCCGATACCTCGCGGTCAAAGTCGCCATTGCGCAAGCGCCTGGCCAATGATGCTTCTTGTATGGCCACGGGGTGATCAAATATGCCGCCATGCCCCCTCAACAGCACATCGAGCAACAAGCCGTACACAGGTTGTGCTTCTTTGAAATTGTAGATCTCATCGGCGCTGCCCGTCATCATTACCTTCGCGGGCTGCCATTGTCCTTCAATCCACTGCCACTGTCCCAATATCTCCAAGGCTTTCACTGCGAAATACAGGGTCTTGGGTTGGGTTTTTAGCTGCTGGGCGATGGCCAATAGGTCCACAGGATGTTGTTGCCAAGCTCCTTCGCCATCGGAAATGCCCAGGGCGTTGAGTATGCCATGGTACGCGTGCTTCAAGGTGTCTTCTTGGGGATGTTGTTGCAACAATTGCTGATGGATCTCTTGCCAGTCATTGGGGTGATGCAAGAGCACGCAATGGCTCAACTTGCCATCTCGGCCGGCACGGCCGGCCTCTTGGTAGTAATCCTCAGGGTTTTTGGGTGGGAAACTGTGTATCACCAGCCGCACGTCTGGTTTGTCAACCCCCATTCCAAAAGCATTGGTGCAAACCATAACCCTTACCGTGTTGTTCAACCAGGCATTTTGCCGCTCGCTCCGCTCGCGGTTCGATAGCCCCGCATGGTAATAACTCGATGAGATGCCCTGTTCTTTCAGTGTGTTACAAAGTGATTCTACCGTTTTTCGGGTATGAGCAAAAACCAAGGCGCTGCCGTGGGATCGCTGTAAAATTCGCACAATATGCAAGGCCTTGTCCTC
>JALQWO010000028.1 GCA_023258655.1 Bacteroidia bacterium | reverse complement strand
CCTCCCCGCGATTTCTTTCACCGCCACCACACACTGCTCCGGTGTAAAATTATCGAGCATCACACGCTGAACACCGCCCAAAGCCATCACCTCCCTCACTTCATCCATGTTGCGGGTTTCCACTTCGATGCCCAACGAGAGTCCCTGTTCTTTCAGATAGCTGTGCGTGCGATTCACCGCCGCCGTAATGCCTCCCGCCGAATCGTTGTGGTTGTCTTTCAACATCACCATATCGTAAAGTCCGATGCGATGATTCTTCGCGCCGCCCATCGTCACCGCCCACTTCTCCAAAGCCCTGAGACCTGGCGTGGTTTTGCGTGTATCCAAAATGGTGGTTTTCGTGCCCTCCACCAACTTCACCGCCTGATAGGCTTGGGTGGCCACGCCCGATAAGCGCTGCATGAAGTTCAACATCAACCGCTCACCGGCCAATAACGCATGTACCCGGCCTTTCACCGCAGCAAGTTGGGTTCCGGCCGACAAATAATCGCCATCTTGTGCCATCGCCTGCCATGTGATTTGGGGATCCAGCCTACGTAAAATCACTTCGCCCAGAGCCAACCCGGCAACCACACCCTCCTGCTTGAGTAACAGGCGCGACTCACCCATCGTACCCTCCGGAATTGAAGCCATACTGCTGTGATCGCCACTACCGATGTCCTCGGCCAGACAGCGATCAATCAAATCCAATATCTCGGCGCTCTCGAAATTCATCAATTCACCATCACCGTTGTCACCGCCTGCTGCGTGGCGCCGTGAATCAACACCAAATACTGTCCGGCCGACCATCCCTTCACATCCAAGGTCATGCTACCGCTTTGACTATTGCCTTCAAATACGGTACGCTCGTAAAAGTCGACCACGGTCACTTTTACTTCGCTGCCCTTGAAATTGGAGAGATCAATGCGCATCACATCTGAACTGGGATTGGGGTAAATATTGGCAGTGACCACCGACAAAGGCTTGCTTGCAATGGTGGGTCCGCCGCAGGCTGTTCCACCACTCACGTATTTCATCGTGGAGAAATCGATAAAACAAGCCCATTCTGGATGATCCACAAACGGGTTACGGTTTTTCTGTACAGAGGCCACATACTCATGGCGAGCAATCTCCCATCCATTGGGAGGGAACTGCTTGCTCCAACGCTTCAACACATTCTGGTCTTGATTCATCCCCAAAAAATCATTGGCTGTGGGAATGGTAAACGGAGCCCCAGCACGGTTGTAAGTGGCGCATATGTAAAAGTTGGAACGACTCAACGCACCCTTGGCGAAATCGCGGGGTTCGTAAGCAAATCCACCCGCAGAATCGGTACCAAATTTCCCACCATAGAAGTTCATGGTCACGGTCTTCAAGTTGTTCATGGGATAGTTGCTACGCACTGCATTGCCCTTGTTCTGGTGCACTAGGTATAACAAAAACAAATCGCTGTAGTTGGCACTATCCTGACTCGCCTCACCCATCCAAGAATACGGATAAGAGTGTTCGCGACTCAAGTAATTGGGGTCGTTCACATCAAAGAAAAACGGCGGCGTAAACACATAGGGGTAGCCGGTGTAAAAGCAATTGATGACTTTTTTGCCGTCCGTGGTATCGCGGGCATCAAAATTTGAGGCCATGGTAGCGCCGAAGTTGCTGTAATAAACCTGGAAATGGGGACGGACAATGCCACGCAATTTTGACACCAACAACGTATCGGCAGAGGTCAAAGAGCCGTAATAACTCCCAGGATTGAGCCCTGGTGTGGTGTATTCCAAAGTACTCGCCGAGGTGCTGAAGTAATTGACATAACTGTCGTAACCGTTGTAGGCATAGGCTTTCACGTAGTATTTAGTGTCGCCCCAGATGTTATCAAAATTCACATTCGCCAGAGCTGCAGCATGCATGATGCGGGCGCCACCGAGGTATTCACCCCGCTGGTAAGCCACCCCATCGGTAGGGGTTGCCGTGATGGGCGAAGTACTCAACATCACCAAATATCCATCGGCATTGGAAGCAGTTATTCCCAAAACCGATTTCCAAGCCAAATTGCTCACCAAATTCAGGGACCCTGGGGCCGATGTTGGCTCGGTGGCCAGACTGCCACGGATGGCATACACATTCACATTGAAGGGCAACTGCAAACTGTCGTTGCTTAAAATACCCAAGGTGGCTTTCAAGGATCCGGCGCTGGCACTCTGATTCACATCAATGGTAAGCGTGGTGGATTCACCCGCTTTCACGGTAACGGGGAAAGACTGTGTGGTGGTAAAATCAGCGGCATTCGTGCCTGATTTTTGCAATCCAGAAACGGTCAAATCACCCAAGGTGCTGTTATTTTTGATGGTCAAATCAAAGGCGTTAGCATTGCCAACACGGATTTCGTTGCCATTGATTAGGGTTTTTCCAGCATAATCTACTTTGATCTCTGGTTTTGCCCCGCCTTTGCCGGGACGTACTTCGATGTCGTCGATCGCCAAGTTATACCCCGATGTTTTCGCTGTGAAAATCAAGCGAGCGTAGCGAGCGGTGCTTCCCACCTGGGCAAACAATTGCTTGGTTCCCATGGGCATATCGGTATCCACGAATTTCTTCACGGACGTCCAGGTACTGCCGTCGGCACTCGCCTCCACATCAAAAGTTCCCTTCCAGGCTGTCACACCCGAAGCGCCCGTTCCCGAAGCGTAAAACCACAGTGTATCCGCCGTTCCTGTCCAATTAATTTTGATCCACTCACCCGTTACATCCAACCGGATGGCCGCGGGTGTACTCTTTACCAAATTGGTTGAAGTGTAAACGAAAGTACCAGAAGTACCTTGATTCAACGTAAAGCCTGTTGGCGCTGCCGCAGGATCGTTACAATTCCAAAACGCGGGCAACGTAGCCTGCGAAAATGCCATACCCACGCTGCTCACTATGGCCAGGGCAAATCCATATAGTTTTTTCATGTTCATATTTTCTGTTCTGTATTAATAGGTAATTCGAATTCCGGTGGTAAAGCGCAACCCCGGTGAAATAAAGACTTCCAAATTCTTGGGGTTGAATGTATTGATGGGATTGCCATCCACGTTGCGATGCTGTCCGTCTGTGATGTAAATGTTGTTCGTTACGTTGTTCACCATGCCGTAAATCTGCACCTTCATGCCACCTTTCATGGTCCACTTATATCCACCCGTCAAATTCATGTACCAGTAACTCGGCAATAGGAACGATTCCTGTCCTTTGTATTTTCCTGTCAGAGCAGTAGGATCAAAATCCGCATAGTGCTTGGCAAAATGGATGTACTGGGCAGTGAAATAGGCCCCCTTCAAATACGTGGGCTCCCAACGCATCAAAATCGCCACCTGTTTTTGTGCCGCATCACCCACATGGACACCCGTGGCATCAAAATCTACCTTGGCAATGCTGTCGCCCAGATCGTTGCGAACAATCACCTCCGAACCCGAATTCCAGATCCAATCGCCCAAACTCAAACTACCTTCGAAGGTTATGCCATCGCCAGCTCTGAAAGAAGACTGCAATTCTGCCCCCATATGCCTTGCGCCCAAGCCATTGATGTTGAAACTGTAGTTGTTGCCGTCCAAATCGGTGAAGGTCGACAAGAAATCCACCGGTTTGTTCATCCAAAGGGTGTAATACGCATTGAAATTCAGAGCCAGTCGCTTCGACTTGTAGCCAGAGCCACCTTCCACCGCCATCACCCGCTCATTGCGGATGTCGCGCACCTGCACGTTGCGGTTGTCGAACACATTGCTAAATCGGGTGGGACGGTTCAAATAACCTACGTTGCCAAACACGTTCAATTTCCGACTGATGTTGTGATTCACCCCCGTCTTCAACGTGAAACCCTTGCGCTGTACCCAAGCCGTTTTCTGTCCGTACTGACTGTCTAAGTTCAACTTGAAATAATCGATCCGTTGCAACCAAGTGTTCGAAAAACTCGCATTCACAAAAGCCGTTGTCCGATTTTTGCTGTATTCCAACTCGCCAAACATCCCCGCCCATCGCACCAAACCATCGTTGTTGTAGCCAAAAATATCGCCACTGCGATACATGTGCTTGGCATCGAAAGCGGGATTTTTTTCGGACTGACTGGGGATGAAATAATCGCCGCCCAACAGGTTATACCCCTCGCGGTAATGCCTTCCGCGGTATGTGCGCAAATCAATTCCGCCTGTAAGCGACCACAAATTATTCAACTTGTGTTGGGTGGTATTCAACAGACCATACCAGTTGTGGTTATTCACGGCGCGCTGCAAAATCCCCGCCGATTTGTTCTCAGTCAAAGAATATTTGGGGTCAACGGGCGTAGTGAAATCACTGCCCGATGAGTTCAAGAAATAGATTCCTTGAAAATCGTATTGACCATAATTCTGCGGTAACTGTGGGATTTTCAACGTGCTGTTGGAACTTACCCCGCCGCCCCGACCATAAGAAGCATATGCGGTGGTGGTAATCAACGTCTTCTTCGACAAAGCCCAGTCGTGCTTCACATAAAACTGGGGTTTGTGGAACATGTTCTCCCGCTCATTCAAAGCGTATCGGCGCGACCAAATCGTATCTGTTTTATCAGCACTTACTTTGGCCTCATTCAAATAGCCCCAATGTTGGTTGTAGCGATTGCCCTGATTATACGCCATACGTGGCAACACAGTGTCAATCCCTAGCTCCTGCGCCATCGCCCTGTCATACATCGAAAGTCGGGCCCGAAAACTGCGCTGACCATGGCTCTGTGGTGCGCCAACACCCACAAAACTCAGGGTGTGCGAACCATGTGATTTGGTCTTCCATTGCTTTTCAACTTTTCCGAAATACGCATACATGTCATCGTAGAGATAATCTACGTATCCGGCACTCTGCCGCTTGGTAACACTCAATAACACACCCCAACCATCTTTGAGGCGTCCGCTGCAATAATTCATCGAAAACTGTTCGTATTTGCTGTCGCCCATTTCCACACTGGCTTCCAAACGTGCCTGCTGAGAAATGCCTTTGGTGATGATGTTCATGGTTCCTCCCACTGCTGGGTTGGCGATGCGCGATGATCCAAGTCCCCTTTGCACCTGTGTTAAGGCAGTTACCCCGCCCAATCCAAACCAGTTGCTCCAGTAAACCTGACCATTTTCCATGTCGTTCACGGGAATACCGTCTACCATCACCGCAATGTTGCGCTGACTGAATCCGCGAATACTGATGCGGGCATCGCCGGCACCTCCCCCTTGATTGGTGGCGTACACGCCGGGTGTTTGGTTCAAAAGCAAAGGCAAATCCGTACTGCCCAAACGCTCGGCAATGTCCTTACCCGTAAAATTGGAATAGGCCACGGGTGTTTTCCTACCCTTCGCCACGCTGGCAGTAATTTGAACCGCTTGCATGGCTGCGCTTTGATTGTCGAGTCGGAAATTGACATCCGTAATCAAATTGCGATCCGCTTGGAGGAAAACTGTATCACCATCAAAACCGTCCAGTTGCGCCATCAACATGTACTCACCCATGGGCAACACCAAGGTGTAATTGCCATCTCTTCCTGAAAGGGCCGATTGATTGCGTGCAGTAATTTTAGCACCCTCGAGCAATTCACCACTGATGGCATCAACCACCTTTCCTTTCACAGTGACTTGGGCTGATGTCGTCAACGACAACGTCAAACCCAAAACCAACAGGATGATGCTGCGCATTATTTGATCAATTTGGCCGAAGCCTTAACGCCGTTCTCCCCAATAAATTCCAAGGTGTAAACACCGGAAGGCAAATGGGCTACGTGCAGCGCATACTGCGACATGTCGTCCATTCCCACATGGTCATATGTTACCGATACTCGCTGACCGGCAGCGTTCATACAAATCAATTGTGAAAGTTCAAACGGCAACTTCCTCATTCTGATCATAACTATTGGAAAGCAACTCAATATCACTCTCCAGATACAATTGAGCCGCCAGACCCTTCAGTTGCATCAAAATGTCCGAATCCAGCAATTGGGTTTGGTCGTTTGCCAATTCGTGCTGTATACTTGCTATGTTGTTCAGCACTTCGCGCAGAGAACTGTTGTTTGATTCCATTGTCCTGTGCAAGTTACAACACCCATTGAAATTTCATCATGAGAGAATTTACACTTATCCACGGTTGCATGTTTGCAGGTAAAACCACCAAACTCATCGGCCTGTATAACGAAAGTCCTTTCATGAACGATGAAAAATTGGCGGTTAAACCCCTACTAGATCAGCGCTATAACGCAACCAGAATCAACAGCCACGGCGGATTACAAATGTTGGCCCACCGCATCGGCAAAGCGGAGGAGATATACCCCTTGCTTACGGAAACCACGCGGGAAGTATACATCGACGAAGTACAATTCATGGGACCCTATGTCATCGAAGTCATCGGCGAAATCATGATGAACAACATCCATGTAATTGCGGCTGGGCTTGACAAAGACTATATGGCCCGTGATTTCGGCCCGATGGCTGCGCTCAAAAAATTGGCCACCCAACGCATTGAAGTAAAAGCCCAATGCCACATTTGTAAAAAACCGGCCAATTTCACTTACCGCGAACCAGGAACGGATGATTTGGTTGTCGTTGGACATTCAGACATGTACCAAGCGCGATGCGAAGAGCATTGGCTACAAGGCATGGAAGGCAGAAAAGAAATCTCCTCACCCGCCTAATTTTTGTACTTCATCCCCCGTCATGACGACCAAATCCACAAAAGCCCCGCTGAGACTAACAGCACTGTTCAAGGAATTTTTTCAAAGCCAACAATCTGCTGGCATCCTGCTCGTCTTAGCCACGGTGGTCTCATTGCTCATCGCCAACTCATCGGAAGGACCCGCTTACATCGCCTTTTGGTCCCAAAAAATTGGTTTGGCTAGTCATAATTTCCATCTTGAGCACAGCATCACCGAATGGATCAACGATGCACTGATGACCATTTTCTTCCTGTTGGTGGGATTGGAAATAGAGCGTGAGTTATATATCGGTGAACTGTCTGATAGAAAACGAGCCATGTTGCCCATGATTGGTGCACTGGGTGGCATGTTGGTGCCCGCATTGATTTATTTGCTCTTCAATCTGCAGCATCCCGAAACGATATCAGGCGCGGGGATCCCTACAGCCACAGACATTGCCTTTGCCATTGCCATCATGGGACTTCTGGGCGATCGCGTTCCTGCCGCCTTGAAAGTATTTTTAACAGCCCTTGCCATCATTGATGATTTGGGAGCCATCGTGGTCATCGCCCTGTTTTACGGCGGTGGATTCAACCTCCTCTATTCGGGATTGAGCGCGCTCATTGTATTCGTACTATATCTGCTCAACAAACGTGAAAACGAAAACGGATACCTCTATTTATTCTTGGGTCTTGCATTGTGGTTTTGCATGCTACACAGTGGCATTCACGCAACGCTTTCAGGTGTAATCCTCGCCTTTGCCCTACCTTTCAAATCGGGAAAGCCTAACACCCTCAGCTACCGTATAGAACACAAAATTCAGTGGCCTGTTACCTATCTCATTTTACCCCTTTTTGCACTTGCCAATACAGCCATCGCCATTCCATCCGATACATCAGCCATCGCCACCCACCCCGCGAGCTTGGGCATCTTTTTCGGTTTGGTGATAGGAAAACCCGTTGGCATTGTATTGGCCAGTCTGTTGGCCGTTCAATTGGGGATTGCAAGTCTCTCTCAGAGCATCAACCTCAGGAAATTGATTGGCGCCGGCATCCTCGGTGGCATTGGTTTTACAATGGCCATATTTGTAGACAACCTAGCTTACACGGATGTCCATCTCATCGATTTGGGCAAAGTGAGCATTTTGTTGGCTTCTACAACGTGTGCAATTGTAGGATTCGCCCTTTTAAAATGGGTAAAATAATCCTTAACAGTCATTGGGAGAACAAATCCAGATTTACTCACTCACGAAATCTGCCATTCACTAATAATCAATGTTTCATTTACCAAGAAAACAGACTATTTATTTCTTTCCTTGTTATTTACCTTGAAAGTTGTCTAAACAATTGTTTAGATTGCAATAATCACAAGCGTCAAAATGGAAGAAATAGGACGAATACTGCACAAAGACTACTTGTTGTTGCAAGACAGCGACCTAACTGATAACCAATTACATCAGCGGTTAATGATGCATGCACAATATTTGCGCACATGCAATTTTGCTGAATTTCGCCTACTCATTCCTCACAGCACATCCGAAAAAATCATTCAAAACCTCAACGAATTTATTGGCAAACAAAATATTCCGGGTGCCGTTCGTTATTACATTCCGGTCGACAATAAATCAAAGTTCGATGAAGAGGTAATTTTGAACCCAGAATTGAGTTTCAAGGATTGGGTGGCCATCCTTCCTTCAGAGGATTTCCGCTACGAAAACTTCGCCAAGAAAATCTGGAATTTGAGCATGGGAGGAAAAGCCATGTTGGTGTTGTTACCGGAACGCGTAAAACAATGGAGGTCAAATCCAACCCATTTCAAACGACTTCACCTGAAAGGTGCAAACATGGCATTTTCAGGCAGCAGTTTGTACAAATTGGGATTCTTCCACAAAAGCAAACTCCTCGAATTGCACAAATCACGCATCATTCACATGTGGCTTACACCGCAGATTTATGATGTAAACTCAAGTCTATTCAAAAAAGACATGTCGATAAGACTGGATGCCATCACCAGCATCAAAACACCGGAAAACGACCTCTAAACGAGGCTATCAATCAGTCTTCAATGTTCGCAATCTTCACCAATTTGGGAAGATGTAAAATTTCAATTTTCTTGCCTTCCAACGCCACGACCCCCTCGTGCTTCAGGTCGCTCAGCAAGCGAATGGCTGTCTCAGTGGCTGTCCCCACCAAATTGGCCAAATCCTCACGGCTAATTTTCAAATCGATGGTTTTTCCATCGGCCTCAAAACCATAAGTCTCCTTGATAAACAACAAAGCTTCCGCCAATCGTTCCCTCACGGGCTTTTGGGCAAAGTGGGTGATACTCACTTCGGCTTTGCGCAAATCATCGCTCAGCAACTTCATGATTTCCATGGACAGCACGCCATCCTTTTGCAAAACCCCCATGAACAATTCTTTGGGAATAAAACAAATGCCGGCCTCCTCTAAAACCACCGCCGATGCACTGTATTTGTCGCCACTCAACAACGCCCTATACCCCATCAAATCACCCGGTTTGATTAAGCGCAAGATCTGCTCTTTCCCATCGTCTCCCAACTTTACCAATTTGATTTTACCACGGTTGACGCAAAAAATGCCTAACGGCCTCGCCCCTTCGTGGAAAATCACCTGCCCTTTTTTGTATGGCGTACAGATTTTTTCCTCGTTGATCTGCTCCATGGTATCATTTTCTACTTTACAAAAAACAGAAGTGAATCGTTTCTTGCAATTGGCACAATCGATGGAATCATGGTTGAACGACATAGGCGCTATTTTGAGGTAATCTGCTCCAAATGTATTCAAATTTCTCATAAATCAAAGTGACTTAACGTTGATGACAACAACTTCCTTTGTGTGAATTTATCTGAACGCTGGGTGATAGATAAGGAATGCCCAAATTCATGCCGCGCAATAAAAACAGCATCGCCATCACCAACAACCACCAAGGCAACCACTTAGACCAAGTCTTGCGAACCGCCTGCGTGATTTTATTTCCCAACAATCCCAACACGAAAAGACTGGGAATGGTACCCAATCCAAACCCCGACATCAACAAAATACTGCCCTGGGTAGTCCCTTGTCCAACCGCAGCCATCATCGCCCCGTACACCAAACCACAGGGCAGCAACCCATTGGCCATTCCCGCAACAGCACGCCATCCCAAATGACGTCCCTTCATGGCTGTTGAAAACAACGTCAACACCCCCTTTTTTAAGCCATTTTCATTACCCGCAACGGAACCTTGTTTGGATATGCCCCAGCGCTGATAGGCCCACATCGACAAAAAAACAAAACCGATGCCCATACTAAATTCCGATTGAAACGCTTGGATGTCAACCACCTGGAATAGCAGCCCGGCAATCAAACCCAACAAAGCGTAGGTCAAGGTTCTCCCCAAATGGTAAACCACGGTCCCCAACCAACCCGAAGGCATCATGAGCACCAGCGGTCCGCACATCCCGATGCAGTGCAGACTGCCCGCCATGCCCAACATCAACCCAGCGATTAAGGAACCTTCCATGGACTATTTATCGAAATTCAATTCCGCATAATAGCGGTCGGTAGCGGTTTGCCAGTGAATTTTAAAAACATAGGTTCCTTGGCTCAAACCCGACAGTGGCAACTGCCAACGACCCGCGGTGGTTTCATGCAATTCCATTTTCTGATCTCGCGCTTTGTCGGCCGCGCAATAAGCGAGCAAAGTTCCTTTTACAACTTGGCCCTCGGTGCCTGCGATGGTTAAAAAGTTCTGACCCGCCTCGGTTTCAACCTTGGGAACTAACCCAGCGGCAATGGCCTTTCGTGAAGCATCGATTTGGTCTTGAAATTTCAATTCCTGCTGATAGTAATCATCAACCACCAAATCCAATTTTTGCGCTTTACTCTGAAATACCAAATACAACATTCCACATACAAACAGGGCGTACACCACTACGATGCCTTTGCCCCAATTCCAATTCAACCAGTTTTTCATGTCTCTATTTATTGTGCTACGGGGGCCAAAAAAACTGTTTTCTCAGACTGCAGCAGGCGGTCCCCTAGATATAAACCCAACTGCATTTTCTGTTGTCGCTCCTTCACATCTGCCTGTTTCATCACGATATACCCGGTAAGTCGCACCATGCCTTCTTTGGGCAATTGGATGAACGTATCGGCGTTTCCAACCCATTCAATGTGGGCATCGGCACCCATAACACGCACATGCAATTGTTTGTAATCGTTGTGACTTTTGTTCAAAAACATCACATTGTACAAGTTGGTCACCTCGCCATTCTCCCGCTCTTGATACAGCAGACCGGCCACTTTTCTTACCTCCATGTCCACCGAACTCCGGGAAATCAGAATCACCAACCAACCGGCCAACAATACCAATAATACCGCGATATACGCTTTGAGCCTGGGGGTAACGGTAAACCGCTTGCCATCGGCGATGGTCGCTTCTGAGGCATATCGAACCAACCCACGGGGCTTGCCTATTTTGTCCATCATAAAATCACAAGCATCGATGCAAGCGGTGCAATTGGTACAATCGAGCTGGGTTCCATTGCGGATGTCGATGCCGGTTGGACAAACATGCACGCACAAGTTGCAATCCACACAATCCCCACCTTTTCTCTCGATGCCCTTGCGATTTTTTTCTCTGGGTTCCCCGCGAACATAATCATAGGCCACAACCACAGAATGTCTATCGAGCAGCACCCCTTGCAACCGGCCGTAAGGACAAACCACGGTACACACTTGCTCACGAAACCGCAGATACACCATGAAAAACACAAACGAAAACACCAACATCCCCAAGAACCCCTTCACGTGCGTTCCCCATGGATCGGAGATGATGGTTTTGAGCTCGTCCATTCCGATGATATACGCCAAGAACGTATTGCCGATGAGAAAGGAAACGAGGTAAAAAAACACCCATTTGCTCACGCGTTTCCGAATTTTTTCAGCATTCCAGGGCTGGCGTTTTAGCGCTAGCTGTTTGGGTGCATCGCCATCGATCCAATATTCAATTTTCCGGAATACCATCTCCATGAACACCGTTTGCGGACAGGCCCAGCCACAGAACAAGCGACCGAAAGCCACCGTAAAGACAATGATAAACACCACAAACAGGATCATGGTGATGCCAAAGAGGTAGAAGTCTTGGCTCCAGAAAACGAAGCCAAACACCACAAACTTTCGCTCAATGATGTTCAGCAGTAAAAATGGCTCGCCTTTGTATTTGATAAAGGGCAATCCAAAAAACAACAGCAGGTATAAATAGCTCAAGAGGGTTCTTGCGCTATAGAATCTTCCCCGGGGTTTGTAGGCAAACACCCATTTGCGTTTGCCTTGTTCATCGATGGTGGCCGACCGGTCTCGAAACGAGTCGTGTTCGTCAGGAACTTCCATGGTTATTGCAGCTTACTCACGGTAACAGAACCCGCAGCGGCGGTATCGGCCGGAGCGGCTTGATCGTCTTTGTATTCAGTGCCTTGAGGCGCTCTGGGATTGGGCGGATTACTGCCTTGGAGCGACTTCACAAACGTAGCCACCGCGGCAATTTGCTTGGGCGACAGGGTTTGTGACCACGAAATCATCCCTTTCTCTTGCACCCCATTTTTAATGGTTTTGAAGATGTCTTTGATGTTGCCACCATGAATCCAATACACATCGGTCAGGTTGGGTCCGATGGATGCCCCTTGGGCTTGTTCACCGTGACAGCTTTTGCAATTTTGGGCAAAGATGCCTTTTCCTTCTTCGATGAGGGCTGGATCGGCTTTGTATTCGATGGTATTTTCATCCACTTTGTTGGCCATGGTTGCCATCACGGCGGCCAGGTCTTTTTCTGCTTGCACGGTGGCGATGTTCAACTCTTCCACTTGCAGGGGCGCGGAGCCCGAAACATGGTAACGGTAAATGTAGATACCGGCAAACAGAATGGTAAAATAGAAACCATACAACCACCAGGGCGGAAGGGCATTGTCGAGTTCTTTGATACCATCATAATTATGATCTAATTGCACATCTTTTTCATGATCGATATCCACCGATTTATTGAAACGATCCCACCAGGCATTGGTTTTGGCCACGGCGGTAGCCGCTGATTTTTCTTTGGCGGGCACCAACAGGGTTTTCAACCAGTAAGCGAAGTAGGCAATCACCAGCAATTCAAAGAAAATGACCGCAAGAATGAGAAAATTCAATCGATCTCCGGTGATTGTCCAATCGATGGGTTGAGGCGCAGCCGCAGTGGCGGCGTCAGCCGCCGCTGCGGCTGCTTGAGCCCAGGCCATACCTGGCATTCCCAGTGCCAAAAACAGCACTACAACACTTTTCACAATCGGCACTACATAGCTAGGCAGCGCATTGGGGTCCGTCGGTTTGGACTGGTTTTGTTGGGCAGATCGGGAAGGTCGGGAAGATTTTTCAACCAAATCCAATACCCCTCCATTTTGGGATTTGAGGATGGCAATGCGCATGAGCAAAGACCCCATTACCAAGGCTACCACTGCCAAGGCCACCGCCGTGAAAGCCATCACCCAAGGCACTAGATCAACGCCCGTCATCATCTGGGAGGTGGGGGCAGCAGCCGCTGTCGCGGCTGCCCCGGCTGCATCCGCAGCCGGAGCGGCTCCCGCCGCTTGCCCCCACACAGGAGATATTCCCAAC
Organism: Bacteroidia bacterium; assembly: GCA_023258655.1. Lineage (GTDB taxonomy): Bacteria > Bacteroidota > Bacteroidia > NS11-12g > UBA955 > UBA955. The sequence continues at coordinate 411 of JALQWO010000028.1, read as the reverse complement.
ACCGCCAAACCAGACAGTGCCATTAACTTATTCAAAAAATTAACATTCTTTTTCATCGCCTAAAGGAATTTGTTTCGCTTGATTGATATATTGTTTACTGGCCTTCATCGCGTACACCAACACCACCGCAAAAATTGCGGTGAAGATGAACAAGGATACCATCGGAAAAATCCGCACATCCTGTATCGATTTGAGATAGTTGATGAATTTCATTTCTCTTTTTCTGTTATTTAATTACCATTAATGGATCGGCTTGGCATCCGCTGAAACCGTTTTAATGTCGGTACCAATGCGCTGCAGATAAGCAATCAACGCCACCATCTTGGTATAGGTCAGATCCTTTACCCCCTCAAACTTCATGATCTGCCTGATTTCTTTCTCTTTCGTCAAATCAGCCGCAATGGCCTTGGC
>JALQWO010000289.1 GCA_023258655.1 Bacteroidia bacterium | reverse complement strand
AGCGGCACTAAATTTTCTACACTAGGAGCTTCATTGGCTGGATAGAACTCGAAAAAAATACCCAAATGGGTCAACAATACCAACTCATTGCGATCGGCTTGATATTGAACCCCGAAAAACCCTTCACTGGCATTGTAGGTTTCCACATATTTCACATTGTCGCTGGGCAACAACGCTCTGAACTGTTCACGATAGGGCTCAAAATTCACACCGCCATGTATAAACAACTCAAAATTGGGCCAAACCTCCAAGATGTTCTTTTTTCCTGTCACTTCTAGCACTCGCTGCATCACTACGGCGGTCCAAGTGGGTACCCCACTCACGCTGGTCACATTTTCATCTTTGATGATTTGAACCATCTTTTCCAATTTCTCTTCCCAACTTTCCAGTGTAGCCACGGAGACGTCTGGAGTGCTTTTCCAATTGGCCCATGCAGGCAAATGCACCATTAAAATGCCACTTAGATCGCCAAAATAATAGGTGTGATCCTCTTCACTTTGCTTGGTGGTACCGCCAATCAACAGTCCCTTTCCATCGAAAATTTTTCCCTCAGGATAAAAACTAAAAAACTGTGTCAACGCTTCCTTTGAACCCTCAAAATGATTGTGCTCCATGATCTCATAACTCATGGGAATAAACTTGGAAACGTTGCTGGTGGTGCCACTGCTTTTGGCAAACCAACGGATATCGCCTGGCCACAACAAGGATTGCTCCCCTTTTTGGTTTCTTTCGATGTAGGGTAAAAAATCTTCAAATGTTGCTATAGGAATTCTATTGGCAAAGGATTGGTAGGTAGTCGTTTTTTCGATGCCAAACTTCCGACCGTATTCGGTTAGCGACAATTTCTCCATCAATTCGGCGAAGAGATTGTCTTGGTTCTCTAACGACCGCTCAATGTTGGTGTGCAATTCTTGCACACGCTGTTTGAAATACCAACCAATGATAGGACTGATCATGATGCAATTAAACCGTCACGCAACCTAACGATTTTTTTAGCATGATTGGCAATATCTTCTTCGTGAGTAACCAAGACGATTGTATTTCCAGCGGCATGAATTTCCTCAAAAAGGCCCATGATTTCATGGGATGTTTGGGTATCTAAGTTACCGGTGGGTTCATCTGCCAACAAAAGACTTGGATTGTTTATCAATGCCCGAGCCACCGCCACTCGCTGTCTTTGTCCACCCGATAATTCATTCGGCTTATGGTCAAGTCGATTCCCCAATCCCACTTTGTTCAGGGTTTCTCTTGCTCGTTCCAATCGTTCTTTCTGTGGAACGCCAGCATAGACCAATGGAAGGGCTACATTTTCAAGAGAACTCAACCGGTTAAGCAAATTGAACGTTTGAAAGACAAAGCCAATTTCATCGTTTCTGACTTTGCTCAATTCGATGTCCGTCATTTGACTTACCTCTTTTTGATTGAGCCAATATTGACCTGCCGAGGGGGTATCCAAGCAACCAATGATATTCATGAGTGTACTTTTGCCAGAGCCCGAGGGCC
>JALQWO010000288.1 GCA_023258655.1 Bacteroidia bacterium | reverse complement strand
AAACTGTTTCGCCTTCAACCGCTTCCACCGTATTTTCAAAAAACATCCTCGCTTCCGTAAGCAAGGCATCTACCTCATTGTATCGGGCACTAAAATGACCGATCATCAACTGTCCAACCTCCGCCATTTGCGCAATCTGTCCTGCCTGAACCGATGTACTGTGATGGGTTTCGGTGGCCCTGGCCAAACGATCGTGTAAAAACGTTGCCTCATGATACAGTAAATCCACGCCTTTGATGAGTGGCACGAGGTAGTCAGGATCAAAAATCGTATCGGTAATGTAGGCGTACGTTCTGTTCTTGTGGGCCGGGGTCGATAGCAATTCATTCGAAATTACCCCTTGACTGGGAGACAGATAATCGGCGCCCATTTTAATCGCTTCAAACTGCTCTACTGGAACTTTGTAATGCGTACAGGCATCCACATTCAACCTGCGTTCTGGACCTTTCTCGTGAATTAAAAACCCCGTACATGGCACACGGTGTTTCAGTGGCACAGAAACCACAGAAAACTGATCGGTTTCAACCACTGTCTCCACCATCTCCGCTTGGGTTGATACGAAAATTAACTCATAGGGCAGCACCGAATCACTCTCTGTCAATAGTACTTGGATGATGCTTTCTAGCGCAGGCGGCCCTACGATGGTCAGTGGCTCAACCCTTCCAAAGAGGGCCATCGAGGTAATCAACCCCGGCAAACCAAAATAATGATCGCCATGCAAATGGGTGATAAACACATGGGAAATCCGCTGAGTTCGAAGTCCATACCTCGACAGTTGTCGCTGTGCGCCCTCACCACAATCAAGCAATAGATAACTGCCTTCCAAACGCACATAATGGGCACTCGGATGTCTGTACTTCGTAGGGGTGGCCGACGATGTACCCAAGACGGTTACTTCAAATGCTTTTCTCATGCAATTCAGGCAATGGCCATCGAAGATACCCACGAAGCCCATGGAATTCAACCCGCTAACCCATCAAATAAGTAAAATAACCGATTATTTACTGAAATTACGGATTTCAGTTCGCCAGTACCTGCAGTACCGATTGTTTTACTTGCGTTAATTCAACACGGTCCACACATCGATCATGGGGTTGAGAACAGTGTTGCTGATCACAAGGATTACAGCTTACAATGTGATGCAAAACCCGGCTCTTTTTGCCGATAGGATAAAAAACATGGGGCACGCCCGGACCATAAATCGCCACGGTAGGAACATCCGCTATGTCGGCCAATTGAAGCGGTCCACTTTCATTGCCAATATACAAAGCAGCCTCGGCGATGAATGCAAAAAACGATAGCAAACCATCCGATTTGGGATCAACGACTCCGCCAATCCACGCCTTGCCCGCCGCGCCGAGATTCATCGCTTCTTCAATTTGCGATTGTTCTTCTTGGGTACCGACCCAAACAGGCATGAGTTTCTGTTCCTCTAGTAACCATTTCGACAGTTGAACATACCGTTCTGTTGACCATCTTCTGAGCGCACTTCTAGCCCCGGTGTGTAAGATGACATACGATTTCACATCCACAGCGGAACCATCC
>JALQWO010000287.1 GCA_023258655.1 Bacteroidia bacterium | reverse complement strand
GGCATTTTCATCGTCTACGCGCAGTGAGCAGAATAAGGTGTGGGTGGGATTGGCGAAGGAGACGGCGCATCAGTTGGGTACGCCCATTTCCAGTTTGATGGGATGGGTTCAAGTGATGGAGATGGGCGAATTGCCAGAGAATGCAGGGGTGGAGATGCGGAAGGATATCGATCGATTGAACATCATAACGGAGCGTTTTTCGAAAATTGGTAGTGAGCCCATTTTGGAGCAATTGGATTTGAACGATGTGGTGTTGGAGGCGATGAACTACATGAAGAATCGCTCGGGCAAGGGGGTGCAGTTTGAGTTGAGTTATTGGGGACATCCGGTGATGGTTTCGATGAACAAGAATTTGTTTCATTGGGTGATAGAAAACTTGGTCAAGAACAGTATTGATGCGATGGAGGGTGAGGGCAGGTTGACTTGCTCGGTGAAGCAGTTGAAGAACAAGGCGGTGGTTGATATAACTGATACCGGTAAGGGAATTCCAAGCAATCAAATGAAATCGGTGTTTAAGCCGGGATACACCACGAAAAAGCGGGGTTGGGGTTTGGGGTTGTCGTTGGCAAAGCGAATCATCACCGATTATCACCGGGGCGAGATTTATGTGAAGGAGAGTTTGCCGATGGAGAGAACCACCATCAGAATTGTGTTGAACGCGGTGGTTTAATGGCATTGGTCGGTAGACACTGCGTTGGCGGTATGCGTTAATTTCGGTAAGTTTGAATTATGATACAGCGAATCCAAACAGTTTATTTATTTGTGTTGTTTGCCATTGGGTTGATATTGGCCTGGCAGGATCCGGTTTATGCATGGTTTGATGGACAAAATCAGCCAAGTTCCTATGTATTGATGTTTTGGAATAGTTATACGGGCACGGCGCCAGGCGAACCGGTAATGTATGTGGCCGATTTGATGACGATGGTGGTTTCACTGGCGGCGATGGCGGTTGGTATTATTGCGATTTTCTTGTTCAAGAACCGCAAGTTTCAGATGCGCATGGTATTGAGTGCGTTGATGTTGTGCGGCTTATTGCTGTGTGTGTTGTTGGCGCGATTTTATATTTTCAAGATGGGTCACGAGGAATATGTGGGACATTTGGGTATTCCGTTGATTTGGCCTGTATTGATGGCGATATCGGCGGGTATGGCGTATCGGGGGATTAAGGCAGACGAGGAGATGGTGCGCAGTATGGATCGTATTCGTTGATTTGGGGATGAAGCAGATTATTTGGTTTGTATTGGCACTGCTGGGAGCGGGCTCTTTGCAGGCGCAGCGCAATGCTACTAGGCGTGCGGTAACCAATACTGTGGCAGCTTCAGGAACTGTTTCTGGAGAGGCCAAGGATTATACTTTGGTGGCCAAGGATGTTTTTGGCACCGTGGGTTTGAGTGGGGTGATGCAGCGCGCCGAAGGCGCGCGCATGACGAAGGGCAAAGCCCTGAGTCCCGAAATGCAAGTCCTTTTCGATTCCCTGCAAACACCATTTGAAAAATCGGGAGGTTTAGCCACTGCCTCCTACCAAGAATGTGTGTCATGGTATCGCAAATTGGC
>JALQWO010000286.1 GCA_023258655.1 Bacteroidia bacterium | reverse complement strand
GAGCGATTTAAAAATTGCATCGCAACCCCTGTTCTACACGATAGCGTATCGCCCGTAAATTCCGCCTTCACATAGCCCGAATCGTATTTGTTCCCAATCCCACAAACCCACCAAGCATTCGTAACCTGAATTACCTCATTGCTGCACTGACCGTATAAATCCGCGGCCGACAAAATACTAAACGTCCTAGCATCCGCATACTGCGCGCTGCTGGTCAAATACACACTCAAATTCCGATACGCAATCTTCCCTGCCTTCACCAAGCCCAACGTATCTATATCAAACGCCCAACCCTTTTCATTGGTACCCTTCGATCCCTCCACCAACAAATAATACCAGTAATTCTGCACCCCACTATTGTAATGGACGCCGCCATTATCTCCAGCACCTGTGTACCATTTGTTGCCTTTGTAAAACTTGGGCTGACTGTAACCCGTTGCACTCGGATCCGCCATATTCCGAATACCCTTGCCCGAAGGAGTAATGTCCTCCCCAATCTTCCAATTCCACTGCGTAGGTCTGGCCCAAATCTCAATCGACTGCCCAAACACATCACTAAAACTCTCATTCAAAGCACCGCTTTCATAAGAATATACCAAATTCGCCGTGTTTGTCGTCACCGCATGCGCAATTTCATGACCACAAACATCCAGCGCCGTCAAAGGCGTAAACGTTGTTCCATCACCATCGCCATAGGTCATCACACTGCCATTCCAAAACGCATTGTTATAATTCGTGTTGTAGTGGATATAACTCAGAATCTTCGCGCCATTGTTATCGAAACTGTTTCTACCATGCTCCCCATTAAAATAATCATAGGTCATCTCCGCCCCCCAATGCGCATCCGTTGCCACCTCGTCCTTCGCCGCATTCACATTGTTCCAAGTCTTGTCCGCATCTGTAAAATCTACCGCCGTGCCGTAGTTTGTCCCCTTCTTCAAATCATAGGTCTCGATGCCCTTACCCCGACCGGCTTCCCTGAGGCGATAGGAACTCGCCGATAGACTGTCCACCGTCATGGTTTTCGTCCCACTGTATTTCGTAACCGCAGTGGCCTTTACATCAGTGTGCAATATCAAGTCGCTACTGGCCAAAATTTCCCCGGTTTCCGCATCCACCCATATCGATTTCCCCGCCAGAGGCTCGCTCGCCAATACATCAAAACGATACGCCAAGCGATGGGTTGAAGACAGATTGAAGTCTTTCGGACAGTAATTCAATGAACCCACAGGAAAATACGTGGTATCTTTTACTCCTGTTGCCAACTGCAAGGCCTCGTTTTGTTGCGGATCTTGCCAATAATATTTCTCCGCTGGCAAAAATTGCAACGCACGCGCCCTGGCCGCATCCAAACCCAACACCAACTTGCCTGCAAACTGATTCTCAGAAACAAAATCACCGTTCAAAGACATCAGTTGTCCTTGTTTGGTATGCAAAATTCCCATCGACAAATGAACCGGCACGCCTTTGTATTGATGGCGAATGCGGTAATGCGTCATCCCCAATTCATCAGACAATTCACTGTAAATGTGCCAACGCGAATCTGGGCCATATTTACCCAATTTTTGAATCACGCCA
>JALQWO010000285.1 GCA_023258655.1 Bacteroidia bacterium | reverse complement strand
CCCATGCCACAACCCACTGGTGAAAAACACCAACATCGCAGCCATTGCCAACACCCACGGACCGCGCTTGTTTCCCCCCACCGGAATGAAAATGTAATCCCTAAACCACGTGCTCAACGAAATATGCCAACGCTGCCAAAATTCAGGTATGCTCTTGGCAATGAATGGCTTGTTGAAATTGTCCATCAAATGAATCCCAAACAACAAAGCACTGCCCTGCGCCAACAATGAATACCCAAAGAAATCGGTATACACTTGAAACGTAAAATAAAAAGTCGCCAACCAAGCCTCCGCTTGCGTAAACGCCGTGTGATCCGCATAAAACACATCCACCACCGTAGCCAAATTATCAGCCACTGCCACCTTCAAAAACAAGCCGTAAATCAATAGCCTCGCCCCGTTGCGCACATCCTCCCACCGCGGCATATAATCCGAAAACAACTGCGAATGCAGCTTGCCAAAGCGCTCGATCGGACCGGCAACCAACTGCGGAAAGAACGACACATACAGCATAAACTTGGGTAAATTGTGCTCCGCCTTCTCCTGTCCGCGATACACATCCACCACATAGCTGATGCTCTGAAACGTATAAAATGATATCCCCGCCGGAATGGTGTACTTACCCAGTTCCACAATCCACGCCGTAGCATTGTGATCGCTCATCCATCGCACCATCGCCGAATCGCCCAAAGCGAAGTCCAAGTACTTGAACATGAACAACATCGTTAGGTTGCTGCCTATGCTAAACCACAACCAAAACTTGCGCCACCCGCCGATATCCTGTCGCTCCACCCGCATCCCACACCACCAGTCAATCACCGATGTGAGCAACATCAACCCCGCGAACTCAATCTTCCAATAACCGTAAAAGTAATAGCTGACCAGCAACAGCCAGATCCATCGATGCTTGATGGGCAAGAGAAAATAACTCAGCCATACCAGTGGCAAAAACAACCAATATACGACCGAGTTGAATAGCATCCGCGGTTGCGAATATACTTATTCTACCACCAAATGACTGCGGTAAGTGGCATCGGCCAAAGTCAAAACGACCAAATAATGACCGTTCATCCAAGACGATGTTTCGATGCGATCGCCCTGCTTCCATGCACCCTCGTAAACCAATCTGCCCGCAAGGTCCATCACCCGCAATTGCCCTGTAGCAACCCGATCCCCCTCAACCACAACCTCAAATGCACACCGCGCGGGGTTGGGCATCACCTTGCAAACGCCTTGTTTCTCCACAGTCGAAGCCGATGCGGTTGCTTTCCACTGCGACAAATAAGGGTTGTTGATTTTTTTGTCGAGGTACACCTTCCAGTCACCCGCCGCCAATGTGATGGCCTGGTTCGCGCCCGTCACCTGCAAACTATCCCCGCTCATGTAATCGTACCACCAACCCGTGTGAGCAAACGTCACCGAACTGGTGCTGCTGGTCACATCAAAGTTTCCGATGACCACCGTATTCAAATCCACATGGTTGAGATTCAACTTCTTGAAAAACCCGCCGCTGCTGAAAAAATAAGTCGTGGGCTTGGCCACCCCCAACTGCGTCGCTTTCAAATGGTTGATGGCCGCAATCTTGAAATAGGTCTTCCTGCGTGTAGCATCCGCCGTCCAATAGTCCCAGCGCACCGGCTT
>JALQWO010000284.1 GCA_023258655.1 Bacteroidia bacterium | reverse complement strand
AGTGATTTCAATCCAAGTTCCAATGACGTAATCCTGATTGTGGTCAGAGCGACAGATTGTAAGGGAGATATCGAAACATCGCTCTGGAACCAAACCCAACAAATCGATTGGCGCAGCACCCACATTGCAGATTATCAACAAGCGGGCTTCAAATACGCTTTGCACGCCATCAAACTCGCCGATATCGCCGGCTGGGAGCGATACACCGAATTACGCCTCCAAATCACCGCTGCCAGCCAATGTTTGATTGGCAAATATTTAGGAAATCCTTATCTCTATGGCGTTCAGCCATAAATTGCGGCCTCAACATCGTCACCCAACCCATTCCTGAAGCACTGTATTATCGCTTCGAACAAAACAACAGCCATAAAAAAAGCCCCGAGAAATTCCCAGGGCTTCTATCTCACTCGCGCAAGGCGACATGTAAAAATCTATTGAAAATGCGTAGGATCAACCACAGTGAACACACGGTGCAAATTGAAGCCCAACCGCACCCCTGCTGTACCCCAGCGATCGGCCGTACGGGCGATAAACATCGACTCGTTCAAACCCACACTGTTGGTGAAATCAAACTGGAACACATGTCCGCCCGTCTCCACATCCAATCCCACAGAGAAACTGTTGTAGAATACGCCGTTGCCATTGAGAATGGGGATATACTCCATATTCAACGAAGTGCGAGCGCTCAATTTGTTGCGGAATCCCATCCCCAAAGCGAATTGGGTTTTCTGGGTACCGGTCGACACAAAAGATTCTGAAGAACTTTGATACATGTCATTCATGCCTGAATGAACAATGGTGGGCGACAGTATCCATGAAAAATCATCATTCACCTTTTTGCCGATGATCACCTGTCCCACAAAATTCAAACGCTGCTTGTCGGGAATACCCCAAGGCAAAGTGACTGGACCTGCAATCCCAATGATCGTGCGATTGTATCGGGTATTCCGGTAATCTACGGCACCCAATAGCAAAATAGAAAACGGCTTTTTGTTGTCCGTTGTTTGATGCATCATACGATACTTCACATAAGCGTCAGCACCTTTTTCCGATTTTACGTTGTAGCGTCCCAATCCCACCATGAGGTTTTCATTGACGCCGTATTCCCCGCCAAAACGGATGGTGGCGATATCAAAACCAAAGGCATTGACCGCATCCTCGCGGTTAAAATCTGTGGCCCCGCCGTTGATTGCACCAAAACGGTGGCTCATTTTAAAGTCGAACACACCCGGATCCACCAACTCAGAGCTCTGCAAATTCACCACTTTGGTGGTTTTGAATGCGTATTGAACTTTCTCCGCCAAAGGCGCCGAGGGCTCATCGAACAGAGAGAAACTGGAATCGTCTTGGGCTTGTACCTGAACCGACAAGAAAGACAGTGTGCTGAGGGCGAGGGTCTTGACCCATCCACCCCATTGTATAGGTTGCTTTACCATCTTCTTACAATATTGAATCCGAAACGGAGGTTAGACATTTGAAACGACCCATTTTCTTGGGTCATATAGAACGACTCATTCATCGACTGGGCATTGCTTACACTCAGCTGAAATACGTGCTTGGCCGTGTAAATTTCAAATCCCAAGGCCATGTAAGGATTGGCGGGGATGTTCACATTTTTCGCTCCCCCGCGCAAATTGGGCATACTCGACAAAAAT
>JALQWO010000283.1 GCA_023258655.1 Bacteroidia bacterium | reverse complement strand
TCGGGGAAATCGGGTCCGGGTTTGGGACTTATGAAGCCACCCGATGGCCAAGTCAGGTAATTAAAGGCATGGGGTGTGTGGGGTGCTCCGGAAGCCAAGTGTTGACTTTGGGCGAGCAACAAAAACAGGTAGATGGGCAAGGCGATATACAGGATCCCGAGGCCCAGATTTTTGGCTTGGTTGAGGGCGGCGATGCCTTGGGTAAAGAGGCGATGTGTGATCCACAACAGGGCAATGAGGGCCGCGATGCCAGCGGCTTGCAAAGGGGTGAGGTTGGTGACGAAGGGTGATAAAAACAGCCAAATGTATAGGCCAAATCCGCGGGCTGCGCTTTTGCTTGCCTCATGGATGCGGGCCCATTCGAAGGCACAGAAAAAGGCGATCACGAACATCAGTATCGACAAAGTTGCGGGCGAAAGCAGGATGCAAACGATAACGGTTATCGCATAGAAAAATCCAGAGATGGCGCGCAGGGTGAAGTTGTTCATGGTTTATTTCTTGAGGGTGAGGAAAAGTCCGGCCGAAGTTACAGGAATGGCGATGATGTATACGGCGGGTTGCGACAACCAAGCTTCGGCGTTAAAGAAAATGCCTGTTTTTTGGAACTGCTGCAGGGTGAGGTAGTGTATCAGGACGGTACTGCCGTTGAAAATGAAATGCGAGAGGGTAGAATACCACAGGGATCCTGTGGCGACATAGACCAGTCCGAAGATGAGTCCCATGGCGAAAATGCCCACGAATTCGAAGGGCGAAAAGTGGATGGTTGCGAAAACAAAGGCTTGAAACAGGATGGCACTTCTGCGGGTTTGAAAACTCTGTGCGGCCATGGTGGTGATGAGTCCACGGAAGACGTACTCCTCAAAAATGGCGGGCATGAGGGCCAAGATGAACAGGCAGACAAACAGCTCTGGGAGAACTTCCATGTCGAGCATCGCTTCAAATATTGCTTGTCGTTTGGTGTCGAGCAGCGCAAACGCGCGTGAAAAATCGCCCAGGGGCAGGTGTTTGAAAAAGGCGGTAGACAGGGCCACGAGGGGAATCATGCCGAGGGCGAGGAGGGTGGAACCCAGGAGTTTTTTGCCGCTCAGTTTTTGGGTGTATCCTCCGATTTGGTTGGGCTTGTATTGGGCGATCAGGGTGATGAGCAGTGCGGGGATGGCCATGAAGGCGGTGAATTGCAGCAAGTTGCCCCAGCGCAACACATTGATGCCCAAGGCCGAGCGCGAGGGGTGGTTCAGTAGTTGCGAGGTTTGATCGGCCGAAAGACCGTAAAGGATTTTGCCCATCAGTTGGGATAGGCCCAGACCCACCAGGCTGAAAACGATGATGGTAAATAGCAGGGCACCTACGCCCCACAGATTTCTCAGTGGATTGGTTGAAGGGGTTTGTGAAAGCATCCGTAACTTTGCAGCAAAGTTGGTAAAAATCGGCGACATAGCGTTGGGAGAATTTCCGTTGTTGTTGGCACCCATGGAAGACGTGAGTGATCCGCCGTTTCGGTATGTGTGCAAGCAACACGGGGCCGACCTGATGTACACGGAATTTATTAGCAGTGAGGGATTGATTCGGGATGCGGTGAAGAGTCGACAGAAGCTCGATATTTTCGATTACGAACGACCGATAGGCATTCAGATTTTCGGGGGCGACGAAGAGGCC
>JALQWO010000282.1 GCA_023258655.1 Bacteroidia bacterium | reverse complement strand
CGTTGAATTTGGCTTGAATTCCTTCATAGTCACCCCAACGTTGTTCTGAAGGTTTGATGAAAGTGTAATTGATGATGGATTGGCCTTTTTTCAGGATTTGATAATCGCTGTGCTCACCGTATCGGTTGATATAAAATGCCCCTGTACCGGGGAAGTGCTTACGGCCGGAATACACGGTGGTGACCAACATTGACGGATCCAGGGGGTCGGTTTCGGCATTTGGCTCCGCACCGGCAGCAGCTACCGCGGGGTAACCAAAGTCCAAGCTATCATTTGTATACAAATGGGCGCGGATGGAGGCACCGCCCTCGTTCCAACGCAGTGGTGGGGTAGCGTGCATTTTTACCTTTCCTTTTTCGATGGATGCGCCGAAGGGGTTCATTTGACCGCTGGGGAGTGTCAAATTGTAAATGCTTCCATGCATGATGTGCGCTTGCATCGTGTTGAAGTTTAGGCAGTTTTGGAAGTAATGCAGTTGCGAACCCATTCGTACACCACTCAAAACCCGGGCATCGTTTGTGCGCAACCGGAATGCGGTATCAGGCAGCAAGGCACTCGAAGGGAATCCATATTTTAAGGGACTTTTGAATACGCCCAATTCGTAATTGGCTTTGCCACTTCGCAAAGTATTGGTAATCCTATGCACGAAAACCGTGTCGTTTTCTTTGGTGTAGGGTCTCACACTCAAAAAGTAATTGTCAACACCGCCCGGCATCGGTCCGTTCTGAATCGCACAAATGCTCCAAATGGATACGCCATCGTACTTGATGTTGTGAAAAAAGTTCTTATTCAACGTGTCTCCGCGGTAGCCATCGTCCTTGTTTAACTGCCAAATCACGGCTTCTACAAAACCCTCTTCCCAAGAACTGCCGTTGTGCAACAAATTCACAGTGAAAAAGAGGTCCTCCTTCGTTTGACTCACAATGGGATAATCGCTCCAAACAGTGTCCTGGATTGGGGTACCAGGTACTTTGTATACATACCATGGTTTGGTAGGGTCATTGCTGCTTGAAAATCCCACCACGATGAAGCTGGTTTTATCGGTGGTTCCATGCATGTAAAGCACGATGTAGCGGTCCGTGTAAGGATCGTAAACCACCCGGGGATCGTAGGTGCGGTTGAGGGTGGGAATTGGGTCTTTTTTGATGTTGGGGTTCAACGCAAAATTTTCCAACGTAAAGGCTTTGATCACTTTGCCGGTATCGTTGTGCACGCGAATAACCGTGTTCATCACACTCACGATTTTGCCATCGTTACCCACGGCAATGTGGTTGTCGTTGGGGGTTCCCGCTCCCGGAGGAACGTCTGTACCCCGCTGGGCGATAGGGGTAGTGGTATTTCCCCCCGTGGGTTTGTCGTTGATAATTCCCCGGTTTTTCAAGGTTTTCGCGTAAATCGTCAATTGGTTATGGAGCATGGACTGGACTCAAATATTTTTAAAAACTTCACAAAAGTATTTTCTGGGCATTACCACACTCGTTCTGATAATGGACGCATTTTCTATCTTGGCAATCCTTATGAAATGTACTGGACGGATGTAAATGATACTCGTGGATTTCATATTTTCGATACAGAAACATATGAATTAACACCAGTTAATAATCCATACAAATTGTTCTATAACGTTTATTATGAAGACACAAATTATAAAACGTTTGATGCTTCTGAGTATGAAAACA
>JALQWO010000281.1 GCA_023258655.1 Bacteroidia bacterium | reverse complement strand
AAAGAAATCCTCAAACACCAACCCCAGGATGCTGAGTGTTGGTATTCCATGGGATTGACATGGCATTACGAAGAAAATTATGCCGCTGCCATTCCATACTTAGAAAGGGCTTATGACCTTGACCATTTTGAGTGCGATTATGGCATGGTCCTCGCCAGCGCCTACTTTGGTGCCAACATGCAAGAAAAATGGGAGGCACTTTACGAGTCTTTGACCGTTGAGCATGCCGCCAATCCCGAGGTGTGGCTAGACTACAGTACCTCGCTGTATGAAGTGGGGGAATTCGACAAAGCCCTAGACGTGATTGAAACAGGTCTCCTCAACAATCCCCAACACAGCGGTTTGCTTTACCGTTTGGCAGCGTTATGCTATTTGTCGGGCCAAGCCTCCGCCGCCGTATTTGTCTTGGAAAAAGCCCTCGAAATCAACGCCAACGAACACATTCAATTGTTTACCTTCGCACCAGAATTGAAAAAGGCCACCGCCATTCTCAATTGCATAGCAAAATACACACAACCCAGAACCGGATCATGAACCAAGCGCTTTTCAATTTATCTCAACTCCCCGATCGCAGTAAAAAACCCAGAAACAGTGGCCTAACCATGGTCATGGACAAAGGATTAAGCCTGCGTGAGGTAGAGAATTTCTTGGAAAACGGAGAGTCCTATACTGACCTCATCAAATTGGGATTTGGCACTTCCTATTTCACGCCCAAAATCCAAGAAAAAATCAAACTATACCAAAGTGTTAATATCCCTGTTTATTTGGGTGGCACCTTGTTTGAAGCTTACATCGCAAGAAATCAGTTCGATGACTACTTGCGCTTGTTGGATAAATTGGGATTAACCCACGTTGAAGTGAGTGATGGTAGCTTGGATATGAATCACGATACCAAATGTGAATACATCCAAACGTTGTCAAAAAATCACACCGTGCTGAGCGAAGTGGGCAGCAAAGATGCCGAAAAAATCATTCCCCCCTATGAGTGGATTGAGCAAATGGAAACCGAATTGAGCGCGGGTGCTTGGAAAGTAATCGGAGAGGCGAGAGAATCAGGAACCGTAGGCATCTTCCGCGGAACAGGTGAAGTAAGATCCGGATTGGTGGCCGAAATCATTCGCAAAATTCCACAAGACAGTGTAATCTGGGAAGCACCCAAAAAAGAACAACAAGTTTGGTTCATCCAACTCTATGGAAGCAATGTCAACTTGGGCAATATCGCTCCCAACGAAATCATCCCCCTGGAAACCCTGCGTTTGGGACTACGAGGTGATAGCTTCCACTTCTTCCTCAACGCCTAAAAAACACTACTGGGTTTTTCAGCACCACATCCCCGATGTTACTGGGGGACCCTATCAATGCAACAGCAAGGGCTAAATCGAGCGGTCCACTTACTTAAAACGGTCTACAAACCCACTCAAATTCTCGTAGGTTTGATAACCCAATACACGTCCAACAACCTGTCCATTTTTGAAGAAAATCACCGTAGGGTACCCCTCCAATCTGTAACGATCGGCAATGGTAGCCTGTGCTTCGGCATCCACCTTCAATACAATGACATCTTTGCTGCGATTTTCACGAATCTGCTGAACGAATGGGGCCATCTTTTTGCAAGGTCCACACCAAGTGGTGTAAAAATCCACCATAACCAATTTGTTCCCCTTGATGGTTGCATCAAATTGCTGCTCAGT
>JALQWO010000280.1 GCA_023258655.1 Bacteroidia bacterium | reverse complement strand
GATTGTTCAATCGCATCGACTGCGCCAACACCTCCGACTCCACCGCTTCCAGGAAATTGGGGGCATCGGGATACATCGTTCCATTGAACATCAAATCCTGCCACACCATGATTCCCAAGGCATCGCATCGATCATAAAACGCCTCACTCGGATAAGCCCCACCGCCCCAAATTCTCACCATGTTATACCCTTGGGCACGCATGACATCCAACTGCCCCAACTCGCCGTACTCGCCCAAAAACAATTGCTCCGGATACACACTTGAACCGTCGCCAAACTGCCTCGCCCAAATCAAATTTGCACCCATCGCAAATACAGAAATCCCATTTACGGAAAACGCAAATCGTCCGCCCGTGGTGTCCAATCGCACCGTCCGAACACCCCAATTTCTCTCAATTTCATGAATCTGATTGCGGCCATTCTTGTCCTTTTGATGCGCCGAAATTTCTATGTGATACAGCGCCGGATGTGAATCCTGATTCAATTGTTGGTACAACCCATTGGGATACCAATGCTTGGGATTTTTGACCCTGAAAGTAAACTTGCGAT
Source organism: Bacteroidia bacterium (assembly GCA_023258655.1). Taxonomy (GTDB): domain Bacteria; phylum Bacteroidota; class Bacteroidia; order NS11-12g; family UBA955; genus UBA955. The sequence continues at coordinate 1,143 of JALQWO010000280.1, read as the reverse complement.
ACCGACCCTCCACGCCAAATTCGTTCGCCGCAACAATGGCTCGGTCCTCGTCCTTATCGCCCAATCGCACCACATCCCATTCAATATCATCGTACATTTCGGGCAAATTGCCGGAAGTAACGCGCACAAAATCGGGCCGACCCCGCATCGTATCGCACAGATAATACAACTCCGCATGTCCATAAACATATTCCACCGCCTTGCCTGATTCAACCCCCATCCAGGAGGAATCCTCGGCGATGTTCAGCGTTTGCAGATGATTGTCGCTCCAACCATGAACGAAGACCCCTTCGCCCAAACCCACCAAAACCCTCCGGGGCGCGATATCCCAACCATACTGTACGATGGGCTTGCGCAAGAAAGGACTCGCCTTGGCCGCTGGCTTCCCCTCTTTACCCAATCCATAACTGCCAAACGTGGTGACGGATGCTTCATTATCAGCCGGAAATACCATACCTGATCGCTCGCTATACAAGGCCCCGAGTTGACTCGGCGAGGCAAAATAGATATACACCGAATCCTTGCCATCCTTCTTGATGAGGCCGTCTAAATTAATGGTGACTTCGGCGAAACTGCTCACCAGTGGATTCACTTCTTTGACCAGTTTCCTATTGATAACTACCATCATAAATGCGCCTTCCCACTGCTTGATCTCTAGAAAATGGTGCTCTTCTTTTTGCGCCATCTCCGCACTTTCGAACAAGGCCGCACGATAGGTCCATGTTCTCCACTCCACGCTTTTGCATCGTTCGTTGCAGGCAGTAAGACGCTTATGATGGCAGGCCGCTGGATATATACCGCAATTTTCGCTACAGACTGAGGGCGGTGGGTGCGGACAATATAAATCGTTGATGGCTGGGGTATAGTTTACGGGAATCCAACCGCGACCCACCACAACAGAATCGTATTCGCGCAAGTGATCGGCATGGGCATCGTTGTTGGTAATCCCCATCGTAAAATCCTCTTCCAACAGTTCCCATTGTTCGATGCGATGGCTTTTGGGCGGTGGATTTACCGTGGCCTGATACACATCGGGTGGAGGAAATTGGACTGTTGGCTGGGCGATGAGTTTTGTGCTGCCAAGGATCATCAGCGCGCAACAAACACCCTGAAACACGGACAAGAAAGCCTTCAATGAAGGGC
>JALQWO010000027.1 GCA_023258655.1 Bacteroidia bacterium | reverse complement strand
CTATGTTGTTTTTATGCCCATTCGCCCAACTCCAACCACCGCAATCCCTTCTCATCCAAATCGTCGTTTACCTGCTGCAATTCTGAACTCAACGCAGTAATTTTCTCAAAATCCGATGTCAGCCCAGACAAAGCAACTTCCAACTCCTTCTTCTTGATTTCCAAAGCCTCCAGATCCTTTCCCAACTGTTCGTATTCAAACTTCTCTTTGTATGTGAGCTTGCGTTTCTCCTCAGCCTTCCCGGTTGACACGACCACCGCCGGACTGCCCATAACAGGCACTGCCTCCCCGTGCAATGTCCCTGCCTTCAAACTCGCACTGTCTGATTTTCCTTTCGATTCTATTCCTTTTCTCGCTGCTGAAGCCTCTTCATCATATATCTCCTTCCATGTGCGATATTCGGTGTAATTACCAGGGTAATCCCGCACTTTGCCCTCACCCTCAAATACAAACACGTGATCCACCAATTTGTCCATGAAATAACGGTCGTGGGTAACCACCAAAACACAACCTGAATAATCCATCAAAAATGCCTCCAGCGTGGCCAAAGTCAAGATATCCAAGTCATTGGTGGGCTCGTCTAAAATCAAAAAGTTGGGATTTTTGATCAATACTGTCATCAAAAACAACCGACGGCGTTCACCCCCACTCAAGCGTGAAACCACATTGTACTGAGTGTCATTGGAGAACCCAAACCGCAATAAAAATTGTGACGCTGACAACTTCGTACCATCGGCCAACGGCAAATATTCGGCAATGTCTTTCACCACATCAATGACTCTTTTGTCGTCATCCACCGGCATCCCCTGTTGCGAAAAATACCCAAAAACCAATGTTTCCCCCGATACGATTTTCCCCTTATCGGCCTTCTCCACACCCATGATCATATTCAACAGCGTACTTTTACCCACGCCGTTCGGTCCCACAATGCCAATCTTTTCGCCCCGTTTGAATGTATAACTAAAATCACCCAGAATTCGCTGCTCACCATAGGATTTCTCCAAGTGATGCAATTCCAAAATCTTTGATCCCAACCGCTCCATCTTCACCCCAAACTCAACCTTTTGCTGCGTGTATGGACCTTTCACCTTCTCAGCCAAATCATCAAAGGCATCCAACCGACTTTTACTCTTGGTAGTTCTCGCCTTCGGCATCCGCCTTACCCAGTCCAATTCACGTCGGAACGTATTTCTATTTTTCTCCCGCTCGCTGGCCTCAACCTCCTCACGCATCGCCTTCTTCTCTACAAAATAGCCATAATTGCCCTGGTAAGTGTACAACACCCCCCGATCCAACTCCAAAATTCGGTTGCACACGCGATCCAAAAAATAACGATCATGCGTCACCAACAACAAAGTCAAATTCTTATCGCTTAGATATTCCTCCAACCACTCAATCATGTCTAAATCCAAGTGGTTTGTAGGCTCATCCAAAATCAACATATCAGGCACGTCGATCAGCACACGCGCCAATGCCACCCGCTTACGCTGTCCACCGCTGAGCACCCCCACCGGCTTAACCAAATCCGCTTCATGAATATTCAACTTTCCCAAAACTTGTTTGGCGCGGGCCTCGTAGTCCCAACTCTCAGACATGGTCATCTCAGAGGTAGCCAAATCCAACCGCTTTTCTGTTTCTTCATTGGCCGATTCTGAGTAGGCCAACAACGCAGCCTCATACTCCTTCAGGGCGATAATCGATGGCGTATTGCCCACAAACAAGTTATCAAGGACCGACAACTGCTCATTCAAAATGGGATCTTGGGGCAAATACTCCCAATGGATTTCTTTGCGGATGCTCAAATTTCCGGCATCGGGTTTATCCAAACCCGCCAAAATATTCAGCAAACTACTCTTTCCACTGCCGTTACCAGCAATTAAGGCCACTTTGTCGCCACGGTTCAAACCAAACGTAATTTGATTGAACAATACCTTTTCATTCCAACTCTTGGTGAGTCCCTCTGCTGATAAATAATTCATGTTGATATCGGCTGTTGCACAGCAACATCCATCCTACAAAAATACGCCGAATTCACCGCCCCACTTTCGCAAAATTCTTGGATATTTGAATCTCCTTAATTTTCCAAATGAAGCCATTCCATCTCCGAATTTGCCTGCCTTGGCTCCTGTCTTTGATCCTTTTCATCCAACCATTGAAAAGCAGCGCCCAGCAAAATATCTCGCAAGAACACGCCACCCATAACAAAACCGTCTTTCCCGCATTCCACCAGGAACGCTTTTTCGGACACTATAAAGGCACGCTAAACATTTACAAAAACGCCAACGAGGTAGGAATGACTGCCACCATGGAAATCATCTTTGGCAAGCCCATAACCACCCCACCCGCTGAAAAAAACCTCAACCCCCCGCTGCGCTACCCCTTCATCATCAAATACGATGGCGATATCCGCCGCTACCAATTGGTCGTCGATGCCCAAAACCCCAACAACCTCTATATCGATGAAATGAATGGCATACACATTGATGCAGCCTTCTTCAACAACACCCTGTTCTCTGAATTCACCGTTTTGAACAGCACCATTTATAGCAGCTACAAGTTCTTTGGCGATTCCATCCAATTCACCCTCACATCCCAACGCACGCAAGCCAAATCTCACAACAAAGACACCTTGTACGTTGTGCCGCGCATCAATCCGATCGATGGAAAAATCACCGGTTACGACACCACTGAAATACCAGCTGTAAGGTCGTTTCCCTTTCAATCGTATCAAACCGCCACCCTCGTTCGAACACCCAACGCCGCGCCGAGCCAAGGTCGCATCGACCGACTTCATTATTTTCCCTCCACTTTCGTGACTGCCAGAAACATAGATGTTTGGCTACCCAGTGATTACAATCCCGAAAAAAAATACGGGGTGATTTACCTGCACGATGGACAAAATCTATTCGATGGCAACAGCACTTGGAACCACCAAGAATGGGGAATTGATGAAACGATGTCGGCCTACAAAAACCAAGACTACATCATTGTGGGCATCTGGAACGATGGCGTGAACCGCCATTCAAACTACTTTCCGCAAAAGGTCTATGAATCGCTCACCGACAAAGAAAAGGCGGCCATCATGGAGGCGAAACGACAGAATCAGTCGGATGTGTTTCACAACCCCATCAACAGCGACGATTATTTAAAATTCATCGTGTATGAGCTGCGGCCCTTCATCAACAAAACATACAATACTTATAACGACGCCGCGCATACGGTCATTGGTGGCTCCTCGATGGGTGGGTTGATTTCGATGTACGGCATTTGTGAATACCCGGGAGTCTTTGGCACGGCTGCTTGCTTCTCTACACATTGGCCCGGCATTTTTGAAATGAAAAACAACCCCATTCCCGATGCCATGGTACGATATTTCAAAAAGAACTTACCCAACCCCATCAACCACAAAATTCTCTTCACCCACGGCACCGAGGGATTGGATGCTTTGTACGGACCCACCCAAAAACGCATCGATCAGATCATGGCAAAGTCGGGGTACGAAATCGACAAATACCTCGTCGATGGAACCTTTTTACCGGGCGACTGGAAAACCCAAGTAGATCAGGGACTTGGCCACGAAGAATCTACCTGGCAAAAGCAATTCAAGGACAACGCCGCTTTCTTGCTAACACCCCCACCTCTGACCAAAGATCCCAATGAAATTGGGAATTAGTGAACTTTGGAATCATAAACTGATAATTTGTTTATAGACCAATTCAACGGTTTACGAATTCTCTGTACGGAAATACTTAATTATCAGGAATAAAAAACCAAATAATAGCAGATAGTGGTAAACTTCTGTGAAGGGATAAGCGAAAAGACTGCGCTTAGAAATATTAGATCCAGATTTCATATACATAAATTGAATCGGAATTCGATCTATCAATATCTGGATAATTTGGAGTGATAGAATACTTAAAACAACCTCAATGAGATTGTGTGGAAATGACAAAAATCGGCGGTATTCATCATTCACAAGACACAACAGTACGAGGAAAATAGCATTTGGAATTGCACCCAACATAAATGACATAAGAACCCTATGTATAAAATAATCCTTAGATAAATCCATAGAAATTATTTCGTCAAAAACTATATTTACAACAACGAAAATCAGAATTAAAATAACACATTTTTTTAGGTACCAAAGCATATGTTTTTCTGTTGAAGGTTCTAATATCGTTCGCTATTTATTGGTAAACTTAATCAAATTATTCAAACTGACAAGAAATCCCATTTTGTCAATGAGTATAGCAAGTTAAAACAACATATTCAAAAGTGATTTTGATGTCTTAGTTGATTGTCTTAGTTTCGTTTAGAATCTAGTTGGCGGCAACCTTTGTAGTACAACCTTGAAATAGACAAGCAAGACAAGCATTAAAATGACCATTAAAAGAACAACTACAAAATAATATGACTAGAACATTCTTTCTAATACTTCTGATTGGACTTTCTACTGGAAATGTAAAAGGACAAGTTTCGTTTTCACCAGTTGTCGGTAATTTACAAATAAGCAACAATGAATTAATCTACTCAAGCTCTTCGACTGCATTCAAGTTTCCGTTAAAACGACAAGTTACAGTTTCTCCTCAAAATAGTTTTGTGACCATAGACAGTCAGATATTACAAATCATGACATTAAAATTTGACGGGTATCAAAAGGACATGAAGGGAGAAAATTTTAATAACCAAAAAGAACTGCTTGACGCATATTCAAAAAATGAATTGGAGTATTTTAAGAGTGACTTAGGTTTAGAAATATTAAATCCTAGTAGTCAATGGGTTGTGACAAAATCAAAAGGGTGGTTTATTTGGTATTTCAAATTAGGTAAAGTTCCGACGCAAGTAGACACTCAAACCGAAATTCAACTATTTGCAACGACAGTTATTGGTGACAAAGTTTTAATCATTAATGCCCCAATTATGACTGGCGGAGATTTTTCAAAAGTTGCTCTAATTGTAAATGAATTCATGGAAGCACTAACAATAACGAATCAATGAATCTTAACCATCTTTGGACAAACAGTAAGGCAGCCGCAAACACGCCGACATAATTCTTAAACTTGAAAAGTCGTAACTAACCCAGTTCGAAAAGTGGGGTACTTACACTACGAAAACAGAGAAATAACATGACGAAAACACTTGCCTTATTTATTATGACCTTTTTTTCATTGACCGCTTTTGGACAAAGAAGCTGGTTTGACTTGAAAAAATCGGTTCTATATGTGAACTATACGGTCAACGACTCGGTAACAGTTTGCAATTACATCCTAACAAAACAAGTTCTTGGCGACACAACTATTCAAGGTAAACTATTTGAGAAATTACTTTGGACAAAATTCAAAGATATTGATGGAGCAAAAACAAATTATGTTGAATACGAATACAACACAAACAAAGAACTAATCCGACTTGACCACAATTTACAGACTATTCACAATCTTAAACTAATCCCTAACCTTGAGCAACTAGGAACTGTTTTCGGGAAGACAGGAAAAATAAAATCTGAATACATTGACTTACGTAGAAGTTATCCGAGAGATAGTTTTGTTGCTGATGAGAAAACGCCTATCAAGTTTTTCATTGACGACAACTGCAAGTATTCTTTGACTTACCGACCAGAACTCAATGTGATGGAACTCGAAGAAAATTGTATGTCAGCGACAAAATATTGTTTAGGCGAAGTGTTCATTGAACTGACGCAAGGACTAAAAAACATAACGCCAATCAACTCGCAGTTTGAACTGACCAAAGGCGATGAAGTTCAATTACATTACCGCAGAAGAGGTTACAATGACACAACAAGGTTGGTTGAGTTTGAAAAGAAACAAATTATCTCAATGATTTACAGTGGCGACACTATTATTAATAATCGTAAAAATTTGATGATCACCTACAATGATTACAATTTTCTAAGCGGTAGAACAAAAGAACCACAAATAGTTTTCGTAACAATGGAAGACAGCGGTTTTTATATGAATGGGCGTCAATTTATTCGGACAAAGAACTTTAAACCTGTATTCAAAATTGATAGCTTAAAAATGGATGAAAGTAAAATTCAAAAGGAATACATTGAAGAATACAGAAAGGAAGCAAAGAAAAAATTTATTAGCTTTTCAGCCTATGTTTACGACACCTTAGGTGGTGTTGCTTTTCCAAGAGTAATATATCACCAAACTAATTCACCTTACACAAATTATGTCCTTCCCTACTTTCCAATTATGTTCTACATTTTTCCTGGAATAGACGGTGTTATCACCTACATCAAAAAAGATGGAATAGAATACGGAGAAAAATTAAAACCAACAGTTAAGACAGACGAAACCAATATTAGGAAAATTACGTGCTTATCAAAAAAAGAAGTTCAACTTGACATCTATTTTGCTCAAACTTCTAGCATGGCAGTTTTACTATACGGCAAGGACGACAAAACAAAACCTATTCACAAGCAAGAAATTACAGCTACTGGATTACAATCAATAATCGTAAAGACACCGAAACTAAAGAAAAATGTAAGCTATCAAATACAAGTGGAATATTCTTGGGACAACAACACGAATATATTGACAACAGAATTTACGGCAAACTACAAATGACAGAAACAAGGGCACAATAAATTGAGAAGAACCACTAAAATATTGAATATTGTTTACTGTTTGACAGTTTTGCTCTTTCTCCTAGACGGCTTTGAAAGTATGGAGATGAAAAATCAAATTTTAAAACGAATTATTTACTTAGGTTTATTGATCGAGACACCGATAATTCTACTTTGGAACTTGTTCGCAATAAAGACAAAAACCAAACGAATTATTGGAACTATTTATCCAACAATTATTCTGGTTTTAATTTTTCTCGTACACCCAATGAAAATTTTGTTTCTGTCAGGTGCATGGCGGACACAGACAATTTTATATCAAAACAGCCACCTAAGTTTCAAGACAGTAGAATTTCAAATGCAAGACATCGGGGCTTTGGGCTACAACAGACGGACAGTCGAAGTAACTTATTTGTCACCATTGTTTATTATAACAAGCGAAGTTCCAAACAATATTGACAAAAGTGTTGAATGGGTAAAAATTGACAAAGATGTTAATGAACTTGGACTCAAAGCACCGTAATATAATTGGACATAATAGGATATTATTTATGGTTTTATGTTCGCAACACCAATTTTGACAATACCATTAGCTTGGAGGCTCATGGACAAAAAAAGATTAATCGTAAATTTCGGGGCTTTTATTTGCATTAATCCAGTTACAAGGGCTAGCAAGAATCCAAACCATGACCAAAGAAACCATCCAAACCCCTGAGGAATACATCGCGCAGTTGCCGGCAGACCGACAAGAAATCGTCAAAGCCATCGCAGAGACTTTGTCGCAACACCTGCCCCAAGGCTTTCAGCAAGTGATGAGTTATGGCATGATCGGCTTTGTTGTGCCACACAGCATTTTCCCCGATGGATACCATTGCAACCCCAAATTGCCGCTGCCCTTCATCAACCTCGGCTCTACCAAATCGCATATCGCCCTGCATCACATGGGACTTTACGCCAGCAGCCCGCTGTTGGATTGGTTTCAGAGCGAATGGCCCAAACACAGCACCAAAAAATTAGACATGGGAAAAGGTTGCGTTCGATTCAAAAAAGCCGAAGACGCGCCGCTAAATCTTATCGCAGAACTGGCCAAAAAAATGACCGTCAACGATTGGATACAAACCTATCAATCGCAGTTTAGGTCTGCAAAATCCCGGGGTTAAACGGCTTCACCGGTGCGTGATTGGCCGCCTCAATGCCCATGGAAATCCAAGTACGTGTATCCATGGGTGAAATAATGGCATCCACCCACAAACGGGCCGCTGCATAGTAAGGTGTTGTCTGCGCATTGTAACGCGCCGTAATCTTTTCCAACAAGGCCTTTTCAACCTCCGGATCGATGATCTCACCCTTGGCTTTCAAACTGGCCTTCTCAATCTGCAACAACGTTTTCGCCGCCTGCTCTCCGCCCATCACCGCAATTTTTGCACCCGGCCAAGCCACGATCAATCGGGGGTCGTAAGCCTTGCCACACATGGCGTAGTTGCCCGCGCCATAGCTGTTGCCCATAACAATGGTGAATTTCGGCACGGTGCTGTTGCTCATGGCCATCACCATCTTCGCTCCGTCCTTGATGATGCCGCCGTGTTCACTTCTGCTGCCCACCATAAAACCGGTTACATCCTGCAAAAACACCAACGGGATTTTCTTTTGGTTACAATTCATGATGAACCGCGCTGCCTTGTCCGCACTGTCCGAATAAATCACCCCGCCAAATTGCATTTCTCCCTTTTTGCTCTTTACAATTTCTCGGTTATTCGCCACGATACCCACAGCCCAACCATCGATGCGCGCATATCCGCACAGGATCGATTTTCCATAGCCCTCCTTGTATTGCTCAAACTCACTGTTATCCACCAATCGCTCAATCACAGCCACAGAATCATAGGGCTTGCTGCGCTCATTGGGCAATAGTCCCCACAGTTCATCCATGTTTTTTTTCGGCCTGGCCGATGCGATGCGATCAAATCCCGCCTCCTCATACTTGCCGATCTTATCCATGATATATCGAATCCGATCCAAACACGCTTGGTCGTTGGGAAATTTATCGTCTATCACCCCGGAAATCTCCGTTTGCGTGGTCGCACCACCCAAGGTTTCGTTGTCGATGTCCTCGCCAATGGCGGCTTTCACCAAATAACTTCCCGCCAAAAATATGCTACCATTGCCCTCAACGATGAGCGCTTCGTCACTCATGATGGGCAAATATGCACCACCAGCAACACAACTACCCATCACCGCCGCAATTTGCGTAATACCCATGGCACTCATGTGGGCATTGTTGCGGAACATCCGTCCGAAATGTTCTTTGTCGGCAAAAATCTCATCCTGCATCGGCAAGAAAACCCCCGCACTATCCACCAAATAGATGATGGGCAATCGGTTTTCCATGGCTATTTCTTGGGCACGCAAATTTTTCTTGCCCGTAATGGGAAACCATGCACCCGCCTTCACCGTGGCGTCGTTGGCCACAATGACACACTGCTTGCCCGATACATAGCCAATGCCGGTTACCACGCCCCCTCCCACACAGCCACCCTGCTCCTGATACATGTCGTACCCCGCAAAAGCCCCAATTTCTATCCACGCAGAATCGGGATCGCGCAAGTAATCTATCCGCTCCCGACAGAGCATTTTGCCCTTCTCTTTTTGCTTGGCCGCCGCCTTCTCGCCACCCCCCAAATAGATTTTCTCTAGGCGCGATTTCACCAAATCCCACTCCTGCTTGTTCAAATCCTCATTCTTGTTAAACTGAATGTCCTGCGTGCTCATACAAGTTCAAAAATACGACCAATACCCCGTTTAATTCTATGATTTATACCAATGTTCGATTATTCTTTGTATCTTTGCGCCGCTTAATTCATCTAGAGTCGGTCTTTGTAACGTGATTTCATAGCACGTTTGCGATAAAAACACTAACTCTGACGTGTTTCGCAGGAAGACAGTAATCTAAAAAACATACATGCAATCATTCGACACATTGGGGTTAATCGCCCCCTTGGTGAAGTCTGTTTCCGAACAGGGCTACACCTCACCCACGCCAATTCAAGCTTTGGCCATTCCAACCATTTTAAAAGGAAGCGACCTTTTCGCTACAGCCCCAACCGGCACAGGAAAAACAGCAGCATTTGCCATTCCTATCATCCAACAAATCATCAACAACCCCCAACGCAAAACCCATGCGCTTGTGTTGGCACCAACCCGTGAGTTGGCCCACCAGATTTCCGACAATTTCAAGAAATACGCCAGTGGAACCAACCTGCGCATCGCCCTGGTTTATGGCGGTGTTTCTCAAATGCGTCAAGTACAAGAAATTCGTCGCGGTTGCCAAGTGATTATCGCAACGCCCGGCCGATTGCTCGACTTGATCGAACAAGGATTTATTGACCTTTCAGGCATCCAGACCTTTGTTTTGGACGAGTGTGATCGCATGCTCGATATGGGTTTCGTGGCCGACATCCGCGCCATCGGCAAATTGATGTTGGCAGAACGCAAACAAACCTTGTTGTTCTCAGCCACAGCACCCCGCGAAATCAAACAATTGGCCTCAGAAATGCTGGTGGATCCCGAACACATCGATATCCTTCCTAACATCGAAGACAAACCAAAAATTACCCAATGGTTGTTTGCCGTAGATCGCAACAACAAATACTCCTTGCTGCGTGATATGCTCGAAGACCCCGCCATCGACTCGATGCTTGTGTTTACCAAAACCAAACACGGCGCCGATAAATTGGTGATGTCTTTGAAAGACGATGGCTACTCCGCTGTGGCCATTCATGGCGACAAATCACAGCGTGAGCGCTCGCACAACCTCGACATGTTCAAGCGCGGTAGAGCCAAACTCCTCATCGCAACCGACGTTGCTGCCAGGGGTGTAGACGTAAAAGAACTCAACTATGTATTGAACTATGATATCGCCATGGATGCCGATACCCATACCCACCGCATTGGCCGTACAGGTCGCGCCGGTGCTGAAGGAATCGCCATCTCTTTTTGCGAACGTTCAGAAGCCAACCTGCTAGAACAGATTTACAAAGTTCACGGTCGCGAGTGCATGACCGAAATGGAACACGATTATCGCATTGAATTGCCCCAACGTAGAAGTGGTGGTAGCGGTGCCGGTTCTGGATTCCATAGAGGTTATGGCAATAAAAATCGCGGCGGTGGCGGCGGTGGATATCGCGGCGGTAACGGTGGCGGTGGCTACGGCGGAAATCGCGGTGGTTCAGGTGGATACGGTGGCAATCGCGGTGGATCTAGCTATGGCAATGGCGGTGGTGGATTCAAGGGCGGTTCTGATCGCGGTGGATCTGGCTACGGCAAAGACCGTGGTGGATTTAATCCCGGTAACAACTTCGCCTCTTCACCAAGAGACAGTCGGGCCGACAGACCCTCTGGCGGATACCAAGGTGCCAATGCAGGTGGATCAGGTGGAAATGGCAACCGCAACAATACCCGCTGGGGTGGTGCAGGTCGCAGTCCCAAGAAAACCAATCAATACTAAAACAGGGAAAATAAAAAAGGCGGTATCGCGCCGCTACAACCTATTGTCCTTGCTGCCTTCCGGCCCTGGGGAAGTGAACAGGGAGCTGGCCGTACCGCCGGTGCAAAGGTAGTGATAATTTGTCCCACTTAAAAGGGCTTCCGCGCAGCGGAAGCCCTTTATTTTTTGCCCTATATTTGTACAGATGAAACTGCGCTCAGAACATTTGGTAAAACAATACGGTGCCAAGCGCGTCGTGAACGACGTGAGCGTAGAAGTGAATCAAGGGGAAATCGTTGGACTCCTGGGCCCCAATGGCGCCGGAAAAACCACCTCTTTCTACATGTTTGTTGGGCTGGTACGTCCGGATGAAGGCAAAGTATTCCTGGAAGATACCGAAATCAGCACCTGGCCCATGTTCAAACGCGCCCAAAATGGGGTGGGGTACTTACCCCAAGAAGCCTCGGTGTTTCGTGAGCTCAGCGTTGAAGAAAACATCCAAGCCATTCTCGAAATGACCTCCCTCAGCAAGGAAGCCCAAGCAGAAAAATTGGAATCCCTTATCGCAGAATTTGGCTTGGGAAAAGTGAGAAAAAACCTAGGAAAAGTACTTTCTGGGGGTGAGCGCAGGCGCACAGAAATCGCCAGGGCATTGGCCACGGATCCCAAATTCATTTTGTTGGATGAACCCTTTGCTGGCGTGGATCCCATTGCCGTAGAAGACATCCAACAGATCGTGGCCAAACTCAAACAAAAAAACATCGGTATCCTGATCACCGATCACAACGTTCAGGAAACCTTGAGCATCACAGACCGTGCATATTTGTTGTTCGAAGGAAAATTGCTCAAACACGGAACGGCCGAAGAGTTGGCCAGCGACGAAATGGTCCGCAAGGTATACCTCGGACAAAATTTCGAATTACGTCGTTCTAAGTCGGCCACCTAACCCCCATGCGATTCATTGTCTCTCCCTCCACGGATGTGTATTATAATCTGGCGGCAGAATCCCATTTTCTGCACCACACATCCGAGAATATTTTTTTGTTTTGGCGGAGTGAAAAAGCCGTAGTCTGCGGCAAGCACCAAAATCTGTGTGCTGAAATCAACTATGCCGCTTGCCGCCACCTGGGAATCAAAGCCGCCCGCCGCGTGAGCGGCGGCGGCACGGTCTACCACGACCTCGGAAACCTCAATTTTGCCTTCATCCAAGACCTTGGTACCACCCTCGACAAAGCCGTCAATTATAAGCGTTTTCTGGAGCCTATCCGACAAGCCCTGAGCACCATCGGTATAGAATCAACCTACTCAGAACGCGACGATCTACTGCACAATGGCCTCAAATTCTCAGGCAATGCGCAACACATCTTCCAACAACAAAAACGCGTGCTACACCATGGCACCTTGCTCATCGATGCCAATATCCACCATCTCGGACAAGCACTCAAAACCGATGGACAATACCAAGACAAAGCCGTAAAGAGCAACCGATCCGCCGTCACCAACCTAGCAGAGCACCTGCCGCAACTCGCACAGATGGACCATACCATCCAAGCCCTCTCACAAGCGATTGCACCCCTGCTGAACGCCACAGCCTCTCTCATCACCGCAGAAGAAAACCATGCCATCATCGCCCTGCGCAACGACAAATTCTGCACAGACGAATGGATCTTGGGCTATTCCCCAAACTATACGCACCAACGTGATTTTATCATCAACAATCGCACCTACCACCTCCAAATGGAGGTAACCAAAGGGATCATTACCCAATTTGCCATTCGCGATGAGGCCCAACAAAACCCTTGGCAAGAGGCCTGCCTGCATGTCATTAACCAACCCATGGCCCATCACACCTTTGAAAAGGCCTTTGAAAATACATCGCTCGCGAGTCCCCATAACCACCTCCATTTTTTCTAACCCATGAAAAAAGCTGAACGCGTACAGTTTATCCTCGATACCCTCGAGCAATATTACCCCGAAACCCCCATTCCACTCAACCATACCGATGCCTACACCCTGCTGGTATCCGTACTGCTCAGCGCGCAATGCACAGACGAACGCGTAAACCAAATCACGCCGCTCCTGTTCGAAAAAGCCAACAACCCAGCAGATATGCTGAAATTGAGCGTGGAGGAAATCCAAGATATCATTAGACCCTGCGGCCTTTCACCCATGAAAAGCAAAGGCATCTATGGCCTATCCCAAATGATTATGGAACTCCACAATGGAGAAGTACCCGCCTCCTTTGAGGCCCTAGAAGCCATGCCGGGGGTGGGACATAAAACAGCCTCCGTGGTCATGTCACAAGCCTTTGGCGTACCCGCATTTCCTGTAGATACACACATCCATCGACTGGCCTATCGCTGGAGACTGAGCGCCGCCAGAAGTGTTGAAGAAACAGAACGTGACCTCAAAAGACTCATCCCCAAAGACCGTTGGAACAAAGCCCACCTGCAAATCATTTTCATGGGTAGAGAATTTTGCCCAGCGCGCGGACACATCATTGAAAACTGCCCCGTATGCTCGGTGTTGGGCTGTCGCGAAAAATCAAAATAATTACTGACAAATGGCTTGAATCACCTGGTCAGCCGTGATTCCCTCCGCCTCAGCACGGAAATTCCGAACAATGCGATGGCGCAATACCC
>JALQWO010000279.1 GCA_023258655.1 Bacteroidia bacterium | reverse complement strand
GCCGCAGTAAATTCCAAGTTTTTCTCTACTTGCCATTCGATACCCAGTTCCATTTCTTTGATATCGTAGCTTCTCGCATCGATTTCAGCCTTTTTACCTCCCTTGTAGTTTTGGAGTCTCAAATAAGGAATGACGCTTTGCTTGTTGATTTCGGTTTTGTAGCTAAAAGTTACATAGCCACCTTCCAATGCGCGATATTCGATAGAATCCGTGGTTGGATTGTATTGAGCACCGTTGCCCACATTGTATTCAGCTTGAATCCCAAAGGGTTTGGGGAAAAGTACGAAGTGTGCGCCGTTGCGGTTGTCAAGGTAACTTGCATCGGGCATGAGGGTGTTTTTTGATAAAAAATTTCCTTTCAGCGTAGGGGCTTTTACGTATTTCACGCCGGTGCTTAGCATGTCTTTGGAATAGGTGTACACGCCAGCGTATGATTGAATGCCTGCTTCGATGATTTGCTTTCCGATGGCTACAGGGTATGTAACACGGGCTACCACGTGTCGGTTGTTGTTGATTTCTGGACGGTTGGTGGTTTGTCCATTGTAAAAACCAAAGGCTAAAATACCATAATCACCGGATCCTTTGAGGTTGTCTTTGACCAAGGTAGAGAACAATTTTTTGAATTTCTCGGGTGAGTACATGAAGAAGGCGCCGAGGTCACGTTCGTTGTAAACGCCACTGTTGATGGCATCGGAGCGATCGAAAGAAAGTCTGTTTTGTGAACTCTGGAGTACATCAAAACCAAACGGTACTTTGCTTTGTCCGAGACGCACTCGCCAAGCGCCGTTTTTATTCAAGTTGACATCAAAGTAGGCATCGCGGATTTGGGTGAGGTTGAGCAATGTACCATTGCTTTGCATGGCACCTGAATTCCCAGCGGCCGCCACGGTTTGGGCGATGTCATTTTGAAAATAGAAATAAACCCTTGGGCTTAACTGTCCGCTGAATGTGAGTCGAGCACGACGGAAGGACACGCTGGTATTATTTCCCCAGTATCCATCACATTGGGCGCAGCGCAAGTTGGGATTGGTTTCGCCCAATCGGTTGTAGCGCACTTGTGCATATCCTTTGAGCGATATGGTTTCATACCAATGCTTGGCAGCGGGTTTTTCCGCAATTTTCACGGCTTTGGTGGTGTCTGTAAGGGGTTCCATAACTCCAGCAAAGGCGGAGGTGAACAGGGTGCAACATGTTGCCAGAGTTAAAATAATGTTTTTCACAAATGATTGTATTGTTATGTAAATGTAAACCGATGCAAAAATGGTTAACATTGAATTTACATAGAGTTAAACTAACAATAATTCTATATTACCAAATTGTTAATAGACGATGGTGGGTGTTGAATGATTTTGATGATTCTTTGTGTGTGTACTTGCCACATTCTGCTTTTTTACTACATTCGTTTTGTTCCTTAACGACTGGCTATGAGATCATTAAAATATTTGACCACCCATCTGCCTACGTTGGCTGTGGCGATTTCATTTCTGTATGGGGGTGATTGGTCGTGGTTTGCGGTGCTCTTCGTTTTTGGGGGCATCCCTTTGTTGGAGTTGATTCTGGGTGCCAAGGGCGCCATGGTGGATGAGCGTCAGTTGCAATTGGATGCGCAAGACCGTTGGTATGATTATTTGCTGTATATGATAGTACCGATACAGTGGTTTTTTGTGTTTTGGTATTGTTCCATCATGAAAAACA
>JALQWO010000278.1:269-1699 GCA_023258655.1 Bacteroidia bacterium | reverse complement strand
GTTAATTCGAGAACTCAAATCTCTTGGCAAATATGCAAAAATTATTGAGGTTCTGCACACAAATGTAATATAAATTAAAAAACAAGTGTCACCTTAACGCTTGGTGCCTGTTTATCATTGGAATTCAGCACTTTGGCTATCGTTAAGGTTACGATAATATTCACAGCGATGCAATAGTTCTTCGTGGGTGCCGATGTCAATGATCGCGCCTTCTTCGAGCACAACAATCCTATTAGCCATTTTCAATGGGGCGATTCTGTGTGCAACAATGATGGCCGTTGCATCTTTCAGCCACAGCGATAAATGATCGATGATTTGTCGTTCAGTCTCCGCATCCACCGCGCTCAAGCAATCGTCTAATACATATAAATCAGCTCGTTTCACCAGCGCTCTGGCCAAAGCGACCCGCTGTTTTTGTCCGCCCGACAAACTCACTCCGCGCTCACCCAACAAGGTGTTGAGTCCTTGCGGCCATTGTGGGATGTCTTTTTGCAGACAAGCGGCATTGACGGCCAATTGAAGTTCGTCATCGGCAATTTCTCCTGACTCAATACCAAAAGCAATGTTATCGCGGATGGTTTCCGAAAAAAGGAATACATCTTGGGGCACATAGGCCAAATGGCTTCTAAAGTCGTGGAGATTAATATCTTGGAGGGGAACGCCATCGATCAATACATTGGCAGCGTCTTGGGAGGAATAATACATGGCTGACAGGAGTTGCACCAGGGTAGATTTTCCTGAGCCTGTTCTTCCCGTTACGCCCAAAATTTCACCGCGTTTTATGGTTAATGAAAGATTTTTAAGTGCAGGTTGCGTTTTGCCTTCGTAGGTGAAATTGAGGTTTTGGATGGCTATATCTCGATCAAAAACAAACGGTTTTCCAGCGACTTCTTGGTGTTCATCGGCAGTAAGAAATTCATTGATTCGCTTTTGACTTGCCGCTGCTTTCTGCACCAGGGCAGTTGTCCAGCCGAGACTAGCCACTGGCCAAATCAACATATTCAAATAAATCACAAACTCTGCAAGATTGCCGGGGGTGAAAGCACCCTTTTCTACCTCTTTTCCACCCAAATAGATGACAATCAACGTGCTCAGACCCATCAACAGTAGCATCATGGGAAAAAACAGTGCATTGATCTTTGCCAATTGCATGTTGCGTTTTTTATACTCCTCTCCTTCCGACTGAAACTTTGCGCTGAAGGTATTTTCCATGCCGAATGATTTGATGATTCGAATTCCGGCAAACGTTTCTTGTGCACTAGCCGTTAGCACAGACAATTGTTCTTGGATTTGTTTGTTGCCCAAATTCATTCTTCGGCTGACTTGATAAATGGAATATGAAAGAAAAGGCAGTGGTAGCAATACCCAAACGGTTAGTGATGCGTTGGCTTGTGCCATTTGATAAATCACCACTACAAACGTAAAAATCA
>JALQWO010000278.1:0-259 GCA_023258655.1 Bacteroidia bacterium | reverse complement strand
CGACAGCAAATCTCCTGTCATGTGTTTGCGATAAAACGATTCGCCCAGCTTTTGGTATTTGCTATACAAGCGATTTTTCAAATCATACTCTACTTGGCGAGATACCACAATCAATGTTTGACGCATGTAGTACATACAAACACCCCTGATGATGGCCACCAACAAAATACCAAGGCCAAAAGCTAGGGCCGTTTGAAAGATCAAGGAGGATGCCAGGGCATCGCCTTTGCCAGTGATCCACAATGATTGTTTGAGGGCT
>JALQWO010000277.1 GCA_023258655.1 Bacteroidia bacterium | reverse complement strand
CAGCCAAATAGTGCAATATCGCAACACTACCTGATTCCGACTCGCTTTAGTCAATCACCCACCCCGCCTCGGCCTTGCTACAGCAATCCCGATAATTGGAGTGCACTTCCCAGCAAGGACGACCCTGCAGATTTGTGCCCCAGCGGTTATCATCACGATCAAGATGGCGCAGAGGCCGATGTTTTCTTCATCCACCCTACCACTTACACGGATAAGCCAAAGACACAATACGCTTGGAACCATGATTTGCGCGATGCCAAACTAAATAGCGTCGTCGACAACAGCGCAACACAGTTTCAAGCATCTGCCTTCAACTTGGCTGGAAAAGTGTATGTCCCACGATACCGCCAGGCCCACTATTCCGTATTTCTCACCCAATACCCTGAAGACAAAAAAGCCGCTTTGGATACTGCTTATGGCGATGTTGCAAGAGCCTTTCAATATTTCCTCGACAACCACAACCAAGGTCGTCCGTTTATCATCGCCTCACACAGCCAAGGCACCATTCATGCGGCCCGGTTGCTCCAAGACTTCGTACTTAATAAACCCTTGCAGGCGAATCTTGTTGCTGCCTACATTCCGGGGATGGCGGTTCCACAAGACTCACTACCTGGGCTTCCCCCATGTCAAAGCGACAGTGCCACAGGCTGTTTTGTTAGCTGGTGCACCTATGAGCGTGGATACATTCCCCCGGATTATGAACTTGGCCTTGCCCGGGCTATTTGTATCAATCCAATCAGTTGGAGCAATTCAGAAACCTACACACCCAAAGCGCTTCACAAAGGTGCCGCTCTTCGCCCATTCCATCTCGCGCTACCCCAAATCTGCGATGCCCAAATTCACGGCGGTCTTCTGTGGGTCACCAAACCAAAATTTCGCGGATCTTGGCTTTGGACCGACAAAAACTACCATATGGGCGACATCAATCTCTTTTATTTTGATATCCGAGAAAATGCCGCGCTTCGGGTGAGAAGTTTCATGAGACAAAATTAGCGGGTCAAATTCCTCGGAGTCGGATACCAATCGATTATTGCCGTTTATATTCGGGTATAATCGGATTTACGCGTTTATAATCGACTTTAAACGATTCACCACAACAAACTCAAAAACCTGATACTATTTTTGCATAAATCAACACCCATGAACTGGAAAAAATCATTGAAAGTTACCGGTATCACCCTGGCAGTGCTTTTCGCAGCATTGTTAATCCTACCATTCGCATTCAAAGGCAAAATTGTATCCGCCGTGCAAACCGCAGCCAATAAGAATTTGAAAGCTACAGTAAGTTTCAACCCAGATCTATCTCTGAGTTTGATTCGCAACTTTCCCAACCTCAGTTTGGGCATCGACGATCTGAAAATTGTAGGAAAAGATTCCTTCGCCAACGATACACTCATCCATGCTCCCCACCTGAACTTGGTCGTGGATTTGGGATCCGTTTTTGGTGGGGGAGAAATTGTGATTCGGAAAATTCATCTGCAAGACGCCCGAGCCAACATCATCTTCCTAAAAAGTGGCGCCGCCAATTTTGATATCGCCATGGCCGATACCACTGCTACCGATAAACCAACCACAGACAGCAGCGCGCCAATGTCGCTCAGCATCAAAGAACTCAACATCGAAAATACCCGCATCCACTACATCGACCATTCCTTGGACTTCGAACTCACAACCGAAGGCACCAACTTATTAAGTCAAGG
>JALQWO010000276.1 GCA_023258655.1 Bacteroidia bacterium | reverse complement strand
AGTTTGTTTAAGAACAATTCAGAAACCATGTCCATGTCTGATCCCGCATTCAGTGATCGTTTTGCCACGGTGGACTCGTCGCCCATGCCGTGGTTGATGAGCTCTGCAATGCCGGTATAGTCTGTGCAAACCATGCCGTTAAAGCCCCATTCTTTGCGCAACACATCGGTCAATAACCAGCGATTGCAGGTGGCGGGCATGCCATTGATGTCGTTGAACGATGCCATAGCCGACCCTACACCTTCATTCACGCAGGCCCGGTAGGGAGGGAGGTAATCGTTGTACATTTTGTACAAACTCATGTCTACGGTGTTATAGTCCCGACCGGCTTCGGCCGCGCCATACAGTCCAAAATGTTTCACACAAGCCAGTAGATTGTTGGGTTGATTGAGCGTGTTTTGAATGGCCCCTTGGTAGCCTTTGACCATCGCCACACCCACGGCAGAACCGAGATAGGGGTCTTCTCCCGCGCCTTCGCTTACCCGTCCCCATCGAGGATCCCGGGCGATGTCTACCATCGGCGAGAAAGTCCAGTTCAGACCATCGGCGGTTGATTCTGCGGCGGCAATCGCAGCGGTATTTTGTATCAAATTCATGTTCCACGTACAGCTCAAACCCAAAGGGATGGGGAAAATGGTGCGATGTCCGTGTATCACATCAAACCCAAACAACAGCGGGATACCGAGTCGGGTTTCTTTGAGGGCTTTTTCTTGCAATTTGCGCACAGCCACGGGCGTGAATGTGTTGAATACGCCGCCGACCAAGCCTTTTTGGATTTTGCCTTCCACATCTTTGGAGAGAACCGGGCCGGTGACATCGAATCCCACGGTGGGTAGGTTGAGCTGTCCGATTTTTTCCTCTAACGTCATTTTGGCCATCAGCGCGGAGACGTATCGGTCCATGCCCAACGTATCTGGCAGGTACCATTTTTGCGAAATTGTGGCTGCCGTGGCAGTAGCCTTGGGCTTGATTTTGTTGGACTTATCTTTTCCAGGTTGGGCCAGGGCACTCGAAGGCGCAAGGATGGCTGTGAGGGCGATGGCAAGTGCAAATCGGAAAGAACGTGATGTAGTGTATGGTTGCATGGGAATGGGTTGCATTGGGTTGTTTGATGGGATAATCATTGGGTTATTTGCTAATGTAGGGCGATGTAAAATCCAGTGATTTCAGTCCCTGTTGGATTTCGGGAATGCTCATGAACAGGTCCCAAAGTAGGCCGGAGCGGTAATTTTCAATCATGATCACGATCGGACCTTGGTCGATGGCGAGGTAGCTATTGGCCACCCAGTTTTCTTTGGCGCAGAAGGCGTCGCGGAAACCATAAGGCCCCCAGATTGGGTTCTCTGTGGGTTGGGTGTTGACGTAGCGATTGCTGCTGCCACTGCCATTTTGGGCGATGTTGGTTCTGCTGGTGTCGTTGGCCGGAAACAGATAGCGCATCGCACCCACATCGAAGAAATTTCGCAAGGCGGCAAGACTTTGCTCGGGCAGATAGGGCATGGCAGATAGAGCGGCCGTGGGGGAAATGACACCCAAATCTTCCGTGGGTGAGTGTGCCGCATAGCCCAAATGGTTATCGGAGGCGGTGAGTCCCCAGCATCCCGGGCCGTATCCCTTGAATTTTTGTGGGTTTTCTTGGCAATGGTTGTAATTGATGAGGGTGTGCGCCACGTTTTGATCGAAATAGTTGGCATATCGATC
>JALQWO010000275.1 GCA_023258655.1 Bacteroidia bacterium | reverse complement strand
TAGTTGTGTTTCACAAATGTTCTATTGTGAAATTCTTTTCTCCCGTAATGCTTTAATTGTCAATGTTGTGGATAAGTTGTGGTGAATCCCTCTCTCTCCGCCCGATTTTGAAAAAAGCCCCTTTGCTTCACACAAAGGGGCTTTTTTTGACATCAAAATCCTGAGCGGGGATGGCACTCAAAACTGTTGGATAATCGCATAGTACAATGGCATTCCCACGCTGATGTTGAAAGGAAACGTAACACCCAGTGCCATGGGTAAGTATAGGCCAGGATCAGCCTTGGGCGCGGCAAGTCGCATGGCAGCCGGCACCGCAATGTAGGAAGCACTCGCGGCGAGTATGGCAAAAATGAATCGATTGGCAGTGTCCGCTGTGACGAGCTGACTCGCATAGGCAGCCATACAACCGTTCACTGCGGGTATGATTATGGCAAAAACTGTCACAAACCACCCGTATTGTTTAAACGCTTTGAATCTGCGGGCAGTGACCATGCCCATCTCAAGTAAAAAAATCGCCAAGAAACCTTTGAATATGTCCGTGGTAAACGGTTTGATCCCCTCGGCCTGTTTTGCGTCTGCAATCAACCCAATGCACAAACTACCCAACACCATCAAAACGCTTCCGTTGGTGAAGGCATGACCCACAACTTGCTTGAGGTTTGTTTTGGCGTTTGAAATGGATGAGGTGTCGAACCGACGGATGAGCACGACACCCACAATAATTGCAGGAGATTCCATCAACGCCATAACGGCCACCATGTGTCCGCCTGCTTTCAAGTTGATGCTGTCAAGGAACGCCATCGCCGCCACAAATGTCACAGCACTCACCGATCCATATGCCGCGGCTACAGCTCCAGCGTCGCTCACCGATATTTTTCGCTTGAGAATGAAAAAGGTGTACAGCGGTATCAAAGAGGCTAGCATGAACCCAAAAATCAAGGAGTTACCAATTTCCGCGGTCAATCCACTGTGCGAGAGCTCTTGTCCACCTTTGAAACCAATAGAAAACAGGAGGTATAGTGAAATGAATTTGCTGGTGGATGCCGGGATTTCTAGATCACTTTTGATGATTGTGGCTAGGATGCCCAAGATAAAAAAAAGCAGGGTGGGGTTCGTTAAGTTGCTGATAAGGATTTCAAATTTCATGTTTGTAGGTTTTAGGGATTACAGTAGTCGCAATACATGGGGTTTTCAGTTGTTTTGTTGTGCGGGAAGTCTATGGTTTCCTGGTGATGACAGTGAAGGCATTCCATGAGATACGCTTTGGTAGATTTCGTGGGTATGCCACAATAAGTACAAGGCAAACCGGGGATTGCACGGGTAATATCGAACCCAAGAGCAGCGCATTTTGGACAGGCCCTCAGGATTTTCTCAACGAATTTTTGGGTTGCTTCGGCAATGACCGACATCCTTTTTGGGTTATAACAGGCCCTCATGTCGGTTTCTAGGTGTACTTGCCCATGCCGTTGGATGGTTTCCAGACTCAATTGCAATAATGCCTGCCAATCTTGTAGCCCTTTCGCCAGGGTTGAAGCACTGTTTTCGGAAATTTTTGCGATGAGGGCATGCTCTGGAAAGCCTGATCGCTGCGCAAATTCTTTTACTTCCGCTTCTGATACGCAAACGCTGTGGCCAAAATTGGTGCAGGTGCTTACGTGCTTGGCGATGATTTCCAAGTTGTTTTTCTTGTCGATCAGAATCAACC
>JALQWO010000274.1 GCA_023258655.1 Bacteroidia bacterium | reverse complement strand
CCACTGCGTGAAGTTCAGCCCTACATCGATCGGGCCGAAAAAGATCGGGTGAAAATCAAGTACATTTTTGAGACGCATTTCCACGCTGATTTTGTGTCGGGCCACCTCGATTTGGCCAAGGCCACAGGCGCAACGATTGTTTACGGTCCAACCGCCAAACCCCATTTCCCCGCCCATACAGCCACGGATGGGGAGCGATTTAAAATTGGGGGCGTGAGCGTGGAGGTGTTGCATACACCGGGACATACCATGGAAAGTTCTTGTTTTTTGCTTACCGATGAGAATGGCAAGGAACAGGCTCTGTTTAGTGGGGATACACTGTTCATTGGCGATGTAGGTCGGCCCGACCTCGCCCAAAAAGTAATTGCGGAGTTAACACAAGAGAAGTTAGCGAGCCATTTGTACGATAGTTTGCGCAATAAAATCATGCCTTTGGATGACGATATCGTGGTTTATCCGGGGCATGGAGCGGGATCGGCCTGTGGCAAAAACATGAGCAAGGAGACCACGGACACGTTGGGCAACCAAAAGAAGGTCAATTACGCCTTAAACCCGGCGTTGAGTAGGGAGGAATTCATCAAAGAGGTATTGGATGGATTGATGCCACCTCCGGGTTATTTTCCGCAGAATGTGTTGATGAACATTGCGGGGTACGATGGGATTGAGGAGGTATTGGGTCGGGGACTCACGCCTCAAACGCCTGCGGCGTTTGAGGCTGCCGCCGAGGGAACCGAGGCGGTCATCATCGACACCCGTGCGGCACAAACCTTTGCCCAAGGATTTATCCCCGGGTCCATCAACATCGGTATCGATGGCAGCTTCGCCAACTGGGTAGGAACCCTGGTAGCCGATGTAAAACAGCCCCTTCTGTTGGTCACCGACGAAGGCAGAGAGGAAGAAGCCGTTACCCGACTTTCAAGGGTTGGCTACGACCACTGCTTGGGATTTTTGCAAGGCGGAATCGAGGCCTGGAAATCGGCCGGAAAACCCATCGACACCATTGAAAGCATCACAGTAGACACCCTAAAACAGCGCTTGCTTTCTGATCCCGAGGCCGGCATACTCGACGTGCGCAAAGCCAGCGAAAATTACAGTGAGCGACTGACAGACGCCATCAATGCCCCACTGGATTATATCAACGACAGTATGACGAAAATCAACCCCAACAAAACCTATTATGTGCATTGCGCCGGGGGCTATCGGTCGATGGTATTCATCTCCATTCTACGGGCAAGGGGCTACGACCGCTTGGTGGATGTGCAAGGGGGTTTCAACGCCATCAAAGCGTCGGGCTTGTTCCCCATCACCGACTATGTTTGTCCAAGTACCATGCTTTAATCTTTGATAATTGAATGGCAATGTGTTAATTGCGATTCATGATTCGAACAATACTCTTTCTCACGGCCACTTTAACCTTGGTTTCAGTGGCCGTTTTTACGGCTGATTTGAATTTCTCAACCGCTGAATGGACGGCATTGACCCAAGTATTTTGGGTAACATTGGGTGTGGCCTTACTGTGTTTTGTGGTGGGTGAATTCACCGGCAACAATTCTCAAGTCGATAAGTTGTGGAGCCTCATTCCCATTTACTACGGTTGGCATTTCGCCGCCGCGGCGGGATTTGAACCCAGAACCAACATCATGGCCCTATTGATTACATTGTGGGGTGTGAGATTAACGTACAACTTTGCCCGCCGCGGCGGCTACAGCTGGAAATTCTGGGGCGGCGATGAGGATTATCGCTGGAGCATACTC
>JALQWO010000273.1 GCA_023258655.1 Bacteroidia bacterium | reverse complement strand
TGGCTGAGGGCCATGGGCATAAAACCCAGCGCGGCCACCGAGGCGGTCATCAATACAGGGCGCAACCGTGTCAACGTACTATGAATGACTTGCTGCTTCAATTCATCCAGAGACTGCGGCGCAGCATGTCGTCTAAACTCGGCCAACAAGACAATGCCATTGAGCACGGCCACCCCAAACAAAGCAATCATGCCGATGCCCGCACTGATTGAAAACGGCATATCCCGCAATAACAGCCCCCAAATACCGCCAATGAGCGACAAGGGGATGGCTGAAAAAATGATGAGGCTATACTGAATTGAACCGAAAGCAAAATACAGCAACATCCAAATTAATAGCAGTGCTACGGGTATGGCAATGGCCAATCTCGACTTCGCACTTTGAAGGTTTTCAAAACTGCCCCCATAGTGCAGTGAGTAACCCGCGGGCAGGCGTAGGGTCTTGTTTACTTGGCCTTGCAGGGCCTCTACCACAGTTTGTACATCGGCACCACGCACGTTAAACCCAACTGTAATCCGTCGTTGCGCATTCTCTCGCTGAATTTGATTGGGTCCTTCAACCACCGAAACATCGGCGAGTTCTTTGAGCGGAATGAGGGCGCCTGTCGCTGTTTTGATGGGCAGTTCTTGCACATCGGTATGGCTTGTGCGATTTTGATCTTGAAGTCGAACCACCAAATCAAACCGTTTTTCATCTTCATAGATTTGTCCCGCCGTAGCGCCAGCGAAGGCGGTCTCGATGGATTGATTCAAGTCCTCCGTGCGAATCCCATGCAAAGCCATCCTTTCGCGGTTGTATTTCACAACAACCTGTGGCATACCACTAACCTGCTCCACATAAATATCTTTGGCCCCTTCAACTTGCGATGCGATGGCCCCCAATTTTGTGGCCATTTTGGCCAGTGAATCCATGTTGGCCCCATAAATTTTACACACCACGTCTTGTTTGGCCCCTGTCATCAACTCATTGAATCGCATCTGCACGGGGAATTGAAATCCCACGGTTACACCCGGTACCTCCTCAATGGCTTTGCTCATTTTTTCGGCCAATTCTTCAAAAGTGGTAGCGCTCACCCAGTCTTTTTTATCTTTGAGTATCACCATCATATCACTCCCTTCCATTGGCATGGGATCGGTTGGAATTTCTCCATTTCCTATTTTGGTCACTACTTTCTGAACCTCAGGAAAACGCTCCAACAAAATCTTGGCGGCCTTCTGCGTATAGTCGATGGATGCCTTAACAGAACTTCCTGTCATGATCCGGGTTTCCACGGCAAAATCCCCCTCTTCCAACTCAGGAATAAATTCTCCGCCAATGGTCGAGAAAGCGATGAGAGATAGCAGTAGCAACAAACCAGCGGAAAAAATCACCAACCGAGCCCGTGATACCGCCCAACCCAATAAGGGTTCGAACGCCTTTTCAATGCGCTTTATCATGGCTTCGCTGCGCTCCTGGCCTTTGCTTGGGTGCAATGGCAAGAAAGAACTACACATCATCGGAATGTAGGTGAGCGACAGTAAAAATGCCCCTACCAGAGCAAAAGCCACCGTCTGTGCCATGGGTTTGAACATCTTTCCTTCGATGCCTTCCAGGGAAAATATCGGCAAGTACACCACCAAGATGATCAACTGTCCGAATACCGCCGAATTCATCATCCGTCCGGCATTTTGAACCACCACAGCGTCGCGATCTTTGATTACCGCACCTTGGTGGTCCTTTTTCCACAGTTGATGCAAAATGGCTTCAACAATGATCACGGCACCATC
>JALQWO010000272.1 GCA_023258655.1 Bacteroidia bacterium | reverse complement strand
ATCCCATCCGATGGGGGCGCCAAATACCAGAGGGCGATACACCAAAAACCAATCACGAAAAGCAGAAACAATCCTGCCTGTTTCAAAAAATGTTTGTTCAAATTCATGAGTTTGTAGGGCGAATTTCAACATTTTCATTGTAAACCCCGTTACGGTTTGGCAAAATTTGCAAATAGCCGAAGTTCTGTTGGATTTTTTGCCAAAGATTGGCGGCACCCAACGCAAGATTGTACCTTTGTAAAACCATGCAGCGCGACACACAAATTTTCGACCTCATCCAATTGGAATTGGAGCGACAACAACACGGCATCGAACTCATTGCCAGCGAGAATTTTGTAAGTCCGCAAGTCATGGAAGCCATGGGATCGGTGCTCACCAACAAGTACGCCGAAGGCCTGCCCGGCAAACGTTATTATGGCGGTTGTGAGGTGGTTGACCAAGTAGAACAGCTAGCCATCGACCGTCTCAAGCAACTCTTTGGCTGCGCTTGGGCCAACGTGCAACCCCATTCCGGTGCGCAAGCCAACGCCGCCGTGATGTTGGGCGTGCTCAAACCGGGCGATAAAATTCTTGGATTCGACCTCAGTCACGGTGGCCATTTGACCCACGGTAGCGCCGTCAATTTCTCCGGGAAATTGTATACCCCCAGTTTTTATGGCGTTTCCAAAGAAACGGGACTCATTGATTGGGAGAATGTAGCCGACATCGCAAGAAAAGAACAGCCCAAATTGATCATTTGCGGTGCCAGCAGCTACAGTCGCGACTGGAATTATGGGCGGCTAAGAGAAATTGCCGACGAAGTAGGAGCCCTGTTGCTCGCCGATATTTCCCACCCCTCTGGCCTAATCGCCAAGGGTTTCCTCAATAACCCCATTCCCCACTGTCATATTGTTACCTCCACCACCCACAAAACCCTGAGAGGTCCCCGCGGTGGTGTGATCATGATGGGCAGCGATTTCCCCAATCCATGGGGATTAACCACGCCCAAAGGCGAAATCAAAATGATGAGTGCCATCCTGGATGGCGCGGTTTTCCCCGGCACCCAAGGCGGACCGTTGGAACACGTCATTGCCGCCAAAGCAGTGGCCTTTGGTGAAGCCCTCACCCCTGAATTTGCCGACTATTGCAAACAGGTCATGAGCAATGCCCAAGCCCTGGCTGCAGCCATGGTTAGCAAGGGGTATTCGGTCATTTCCGGTGGTACGGAAAACCACATGATGCTGATCGACTTGCGGACAAAAAGCGATACCCTCACCGGGAAAATTGCCGAAGACACGTTGGTGAAATGTCACATCACCATCAACAAAAACGCCGTGCCTTTTGAAACCCGCAGTCCTTTTGTTACCTCGGGTATTCGACTTGGTACCCCGGCGATTACCACGCGCGGACTCAAAGCAGAACACATGCCCTTGGTGGCGGAACTGATCGATACAGCCCTTACGCATCACCAAGACCCTGTTGTGCTGGAACAAGTGAAAACCCGCGTCATGGATTTGATGAAGGGGTTCCCGCTGTACGCCTAAGTATCATTGGTACGCCTAAGTATCCATTACATTCTGCCTGGCAGAATTTGGTTCCAGTAGAGCCAAGGGAGCAGATAGCGTTTGAGGGCAAACATGCTCCAACGCTCTTTGCTTTGATCAAAAGGAAACGTTTCGGTGGGCGTGTTGGTATAGTCGAATTCTGCCATCACCAATTTGCCATAGCCGGTGACAATCGGACAGCTGGAATACCCATTGTACTTGGCCACAGGGCTTTTCCCTGCCA
>JALQWO010000271.1 GCA_023258655.1 Bacteroidia bacterium | reverse complement strand
AAATAGCTCATCTCAGTGAAATCCGGCCAATCAGTGAAATCCGGTGTCTGTAATAAACAAGAAGGGCCGCTCATTGAGCAGCCCTTCTTGTTTATATTCTAAAGCAAAATTATCTTCTGCGTTTGGTTTTCTTGTCGATTCCAGAACTTGGCAAGCCATTGTATTTCTTCTTGCTGTTTCCTACAGGCGAACCGATGCGGATCATCGCGCAACGGAATCCAATGTTAGATTGACTCTGTTTTTCATCCAAGAAACGACGGGTACCAGGAGAAGCCCAATAAACGCGGTCGTTCCAAGAAGCACCTTTGTATACGCGGGCTTTGTTGTTCACCAAGGAAGTTACGCCGTATTCATAGGTCATATCACCGTTGTTGTAATTTTCTTCATCCTTGAAACCGATGTTGTCGGATTTCTTGTAGTTGCGACGATTCACATTCTCACGTTCAGTGACATCGCGGTATTGCAAACGACCCAAAGAGTCTTTTTGCTCAATAACACCGTATTGATCCAAAACCAAAGTTTTGTACACGTTACCACGGAAAGGCATGAACGCATCAAAATCTTCCTGAGACAAAGGACGGTAAACATCCATGGTCCATTCTGCAACGTTTCCTTCCATGTTGTACAGACCGTAAGCATTGGGCCAGTAGCTGTAGACAGGGGTAGGTACGAAACCGGCATCGTTCAAAGGACCACCAGCAACACCACCGAAATCCCCTTTGCCCACCATGGCGTTCAAACGAATCTTACCACGATCTTTTTCTTTTTCTTCCTTGATACGGATGGTATAGTCGTTCCAACCGTAGATTTTCTTTTGTTCTACGTTGTTGAAATTCACATCGCCAATGTTTGCTTGAGCGGCATATTCCCATTCCGCCTCTGTAGGTAAGCGATATTCAGGCAAGAAGATACCATCTTCCATGTTAACCTTGAAACGCTTTTGGTCCTTCTTTTTCTTCTTGCTGTAATCAGCCAAAGGACGTTTGCCCTTTTTGATGAAGTCATACTGACCGGCCAAATAGGTTCTGGTGTGGAACGTATTGTCATCGTTTGCATCAGTAACGATATCGTATTTGATGATACCTTCACGATCCAAGATGGTCTCGTTCACACGCTCAGTTCTCCATTGAGCAAATTCAGAAGCCTGCTGCCAGTTTACACCTACCACAGGATAATCCTTGTAGGAGGGGTGACGGAAGTAGTATTCCACGAAAGGTTCGTTGTAGGCCAACTTGCTTCTCCAGCACAATGAATCGGGGAGTGCGCGTTGGTAAACCTCGGGATAGCTGATGTAGGTACGCATCAACCAGTACACGTATTCGCGATACTGCAAGTTGCTTACCTCTGCTTCGTCCATGTAGAACGAATTTACAGTAACTGTCCTTTCGGCATTGTTGTTGTCGAATTGAAGGTCTTTTTCAGTAGAACCCATGGTGAATGATCCACCTTCTACCAAAACCAACCCTGGTCCGGTCTCTTGGCCCCTGTATTGAGGATTGGCAAAACCACCCCATTTGGGACTGTTGTAAGATTGACCTGTGGTCTTACTTACGTTCTTAGGACCGCAAGCACTAGCGGCCACCATGGCTGCCACTGCCCAAATCCAAGTGCGATTTTTAACTAACACGGTTTGCATTCTTTGTTTTTAATAACGACAGATTGTGTGTATTATTTGCAAATATATATTTTTTTTCAACATTCACAATAAAAAAGCCCAACAGGTGTTGGGCTTTTCCAAATTTTCTATGTTGAAAACTGAGTTGATTTAGAATTCT
>JALQWO010000270.1 GCA_023258655.1 Bacteroidia bacterium | reverse complement strand
ATGATATCGGTACAAATCATCAAGGCCCGCAAGGCGAGGTCTTTTGAGGGTGAGGCCATCGTCATTCACAACAAAGAATTCAACAAAGGCCAAATTTATGGCGGATTGATTTTTGGATTGGGCTGGGCGATTACAGGCGCCTGTCCGGGTCCTTTGTTTGCCCAAATGGGTGCGGGATTCACGGTGGTGGCTGTTACTTTCGTGAGTGCCGTTTTGGGTACTTGGGTTTACGGGAAGTATAGAGACAAGTTGCCTCATTAAAGTATCGAATATGAAAAAGAATCAATTGAATAAATTGGCGATGTTGGCTGTGGGAGCTTTGTTTTTGGTTTCTTGTGGTGGCGCAACAAAGGTGGCCGATGCCACAACAGCGGGGTCTCAAGGGGCCTCTGTGCAAGAACAAGCCACGGTGCCCCAGCCGAAGGCTGGGGGAACTGTCATTGTGGATGTACGTACCGTGTCAGAATGGGAGAACGATGGTCACGCCAACTGTACCGTGAATATCCCCTTGGATCAATTGGAATCGCGCATGGGCGAATTGAAAAAAGATCAAAAAGTTGTTTTGGTTTGCAGAAGTGGCAATCGCGCCGGAACGGCCAAACAACTGCTGGAAAGTGCCGGTTTTACCCAAGTGGAAAACAAAGGTGCTTGGCAGAATATCGATTGTAAATAAGTACACTGACGGGCTTGAATATTAATATGGGATGGGCGGGATTCTGCGTATCTTTGTGTTAATATGAAAGCCCGTTTGCTTTTGATTGTGTTCTTGTTGACCCAAACGTCCCTGCAACAGCTGTGGGGCGCTGCGGCGTTAATAGAACATTATTATGAGCACAACGCCGGCGTTCAAAAAATGGCGTTGACTGATTTTTTGGTCCGACATTACACGGAGGCCCATGAACAGGATGGCCATCCAGAAAAAGATCATTCCATGCCGTTCCATCATGTAGATGGGTCATTGCAATTGGGTTACTACACCCCGCTAGATCAGCAAGTTCATGTAGTCAGTGTGGTTCTCAATCAAAACCATACCTATCTCAACAGTCAGTTTCAATCCTCTCCGTGCAATGGCGTGAGGGCGAGCATCTGGCAACCCCCAAGAATCTAATTTTCTCTACAGCGCGGCAATTGCAGTGCTTGTTCTTGTGCTCCGTTGCGCAGCGAGTGTCTTGTATTTAGCGTTCCAATGCGCCCTCATTGGTATAAATCAAAAAAAAATATGTTGCAAAAAATAATCGCTTTTAGCGTTAAACAGAAATTATTGGTAGCCCTGGGAGTCTTACTTCTGGTGGTTACCGGTGTGTATCAATTGACAAAATTGCCCATTGATGCGGTGCCTGACATTACCGACAATCAGGTGCAATTGATTACCGTGGCTCCCTCGTTGGGCGCTACCGATATTGAACGGTTAGTTACAGTACCCGCTGAGCAAATTTGTAGGAATATTCCCGGCTTGAAAAACATGCGTAGTTTCTCACGGTTTGGGCTGTCGATTGTTACGCTCGTCTTTGAAGAGGAGGTTGATGTGTATTGGGCCCGACAACAAGTATCGGAACGCCTGGTTGTAATCAATGCTCAGATTCCCAAGGGGGTTGGACAGCCGCAGATGGCGCCAATCACCACGGGATTGGGGGAGATTTATCAATATGTAGTTAAGGCAAAAAAGGGTTATGAAAATAAATATACACTTACAGAACTTAGAACCATTCAGGATTGGATAGTTCGTAAACAATTATTGGGTACAGCAGGTGTGGCTGATGTAAGTAGTTTTGGTGGAGC
>JALQWO010000026.1 GCA_023258655.1 Bacteroidia bacterium | reverse complement strand
GTTTCAATCCGATTTGCAGCAACTAATGGATCGGTTGGTGCGCATGGATTTTTCCTTGGCCAAGTTCGATTGGTGTATGAGGGAAGGTGCGCAGCGCCCCAAGGTCAGTGAACAGCCACAGATTGCCCTCCGAAGAGGGCTTCACCCAGTGCTTCGGCGTGAATTGAAAACGCAGAAAAAAGAAGCCATCCCGTTGTCGCTTGAATTGAACGAACAGCGCGTCATGGTGGTCAGCGGTCCCAACGCGGGTGGAAAGTCGGTGGTCTTGAAAACTGTGCTTTTGCTGCAGTATATGGTGCAGAGTGGCCTCTTTGTAACGGCCGATCCAGAGAGTCGTTTTGGGATTTTTGATTACCTGGGAATCGATTGTGGAGATGGACAAGATATTCAACAGGGACTAAGCACATTTTCGGCGCATTTACAGCATTTGAAAAATCTGTTGGAGCATGCTTCTGAACGATCCC
The DNA here is from genome assembly GCA_023258655.1 of Bacteroidia bacterium. Taxonomy (GTDB): domain Bacteria; phylum Bacteroidota; class Bacteroidia; order NS11-12g; family UBA955; genus UBA955. The sequence continues at coordinate 13,261 of JALQWO010000026.1, read as the reverse complement.
TGATTGGCATGGATGAAATTGGTGCAGGGACAGATCCTCGATTCGGTGCCCCGATTGCCCAAGCGGTTTTAGAGCAATTGTTGTCGCAAGGATCTTTTGTCATTGCCACAACACACTTCTCCCAATTGCGGGAATGGGGTATGGGATACCAAGAAGTGGTTCAAGCTTCGATGGCGTACGATGCCCATGCATTAAAACCCCTATATCACTTGGTGGTTGGCAAACCCGGGTCTTCCTTTGCGCTTGAATTGATGCGCAAAACAGGATTCGAAGCGCAGTGGATAGAACGCATCAAAACCCTGGCTGGAAAGCAAATGGGGAAAACCGAAGATTTGATGCTTTCCTTGGAGCGACAAAATCAACAGTTGTTGCAGCAGGTGAAAGCCTACGAAGAGAAACTGCATCATTTGGAGGAATTGACCGCCTCGTATCAGCAACTCAAAGACAAGTTGCAATCGAAACGACAAGAATATCTGTCGGCGGCCAGGGATGAAGCCAAAAAACTGCTGTCAGACACAAACCAACAAATCGAAAATACCATTCGGGCCATTCGTGAACATGGTGCAGAAAAGGAGGCTACGTTGAAGGCGCGACAGAAGTTGGGGGCCTATAAAACGGCCGTTGAGACGGGTTCTGTGGTGGGCGCTGGAAAGCCGGACGGGTTGAGGGGTGCCGTGGATTTTGAATCGACCAAAACGAAAACGGGAAAACAGGTGGCAAAGAATGGCCAACAAACATCGAACAAAGAGCCTGAGAAAGCCCATTTGGTGGATGCGTTGCCGATTACTTCATTGAAACAATTGGTACCTGGGGTATTGGTAAAAAGTTTGGCGACAGAGGCGCAAGGTGAGGTCTTGGATGTGAAGAAGGACAAAGTTTGGGTGGCTTTTGGCGTAGTGAAAATGTGGGTGCCTATCACAGAGTTGATGTTGAGTAAAACCAAGGTGGGTGGAAAATCACAGAAAACAGGGGCAACTGGCGGATATCAGTGGGTAGAGCGTCAATCGAACTATAAAACGAGTTTGGATGTTCGCGGTCAGCGGATGGATGAGGCCACACAGAAAGTGCTGTTGTGGTTGGAGGAAGGATATTCATTGGGTCATGCGCAGTTGAAAATCGTTCACGGTAGGGGCGATGGTATTTTGCGTAAAGGCTTGAAAACCCTGTTGAAGACGGTGACTTTTGTGCGCAGCTATCACCACGAAACGGAGGCGGAAGGGGGCGATGGGGCACTCATTGTGCAATTATTGTAAAACCTTTTTGAGAATTGGCAAATTCTGCCACGTGTTGGGGTAGTTACGAGGATACCTAGTATTTTTGTGGAATATGGCATTAGTATTAGATGGTAGCATTGCTGCCGCATCCATTCGATTGCAAATTGCAGAGGAAGTCAAGGCCTATGTAGCCAAAGGACATCGCGCACCGGGTTTGGTAGCCATTTTGGTGGGAGAGGATGGTGCAAGTCAAACCTATGTTGGCGCAAAGAAAACCGCCTGTGACGAGGTGGGATTTGCGGGTGATGTGCGTCGTTTCCCAGCCACAATTACCGAGGCAGAATTGATGTTAGAAATCGAAAAGATCAATCAAGATGATTCTATCGATGGGTTGATTGTGCAGCTACCCTTGCCAAAACACATCTCAGAAGAAAAAGTAACCCAAGCCATTTTGCCGGGCAAGGATGTAGACGGATTTCATGATATCAATATGGGTAAGTTGGCCAAAGGCGATGAGGCAGGGGTAAAACCCGCTACCCCATACGGCATTACTTTGTTGATGAAACATTATGGTATCGACGCCAGTGGAAAGCATGTTGTGGTGGTTGGGAGAAGTAATATCGTGGGTCGCCCCATGAGCATGTTGCTCTCAGCAGCGGCGCCTTATGGCAATGCCACGGTAACGCTTTGCCACAGTAGAACCCAGAATTTGTCATCATTTACCCGTGAAGCAGATATTTTGGTGGTTGCCTTGGGTAAGCCTGGATTTGTGACTGCGGATATGGTGAAAGAGGGTTCTGTGATTATCGACGTGGGAACTACCCGGGTAGATGATGCAACCCGCAAGAGTGGATGGCGTTTGTGTGGGGATGTGGATTATGAAGGAGTATATCCAAAAGTAAGTGCCATCACCCCAGTGCCCAAAGGTGTGGGTCCAATGACCATCACCGGTTTGATGATGAATACCTTGGAGGTATACAAAGCCAAGTTTGCGTGATGAACTATCCTGTGATGGAGCATTTTTACACCATCCAGGGTGAAGGTGTTCATGCGGGCAAACCGGCCTATTTTGTGCGATTGGCAGGGTGCGATGTGGGATGTGTTTGGTGTGATGTGAAAGAGAGTTGGCCCACGGAAGGATACCCCGTGCATACTGCGGATGAAATTTGTTCTTGGGTTTCAGCTACCCCAGCGAAAATGGTGGTGATCACCGGTGGAGAACCCGCCATGTACGATTGCCATCCTTTGGTGAATACGCTGAAATTGGCGGGTTATCGCGTTCATGTGGAGACATCCGCAGCGTATCCTTTGCGCGGAGATTATGATTGGATTTGTATTTCACCCAAGAAATTCAAACAGCCTGTGGATGTTGAAATGAGTCGCGCCCATGAACTCAAAGTCATTGTGTTCAATGATTCAGATTTTCAATGGGCAGAACAATGGGCGAAAACGGTGAATCCTGATTGTGCATTGTTGTTGCAGGCGGAGTGGGAAAAGCGCGACAAAGTCATGCCAAAGATGATTGATTTTGTGAAAGCGAATCCGCGTTGGAGAATTTGTATTCAAACGCACAAAATCATTCAAGTGCCTTAATTTTACTCAAAAGGACACTCAAAAAACGGGTGAGTAACTTGCAGTAATCCCGTTGGTTTGGGGTTTTTGCCTGCCGTATTTTTGTGCATATGCGGGTTTTCTGGAAATCCTTATTGCTGTGTTTGGGCCTCACCCTTTGGGGTAGCGTTTTGGCAGCAGGAGATCCGCCCAAAAAGCCCGTTCGGGACCCCTACGACATGTCGCACTTTGTGCGATTTAGCGATACCACAGAGTTTCAGATAGATAGTTTTTTTCGTCGGATGTATCGATGGGGAATTTTTAACGGTACGTATTTGTTTCACAAGAACGACAGTCTATGCTATGGGGCGATGGGTTATGCCACGTTTTCGCAATTGGATTCCCTGAAGCCTGCTGATTTGTTTCAATTGGCATCGGTGTCGAAAACCTTTACAGGTATGGCAATGATGTTGTTGGTGCAAGATGGTTATTTGAAGCTGAGTGATAGTGTTCATTGGTATATTCCTGAGTTGAGTCGGAGAAATTTGGCCATTCAAAACTTGATCAGTCATAGCAGTGGATTACCGGATTACTTTTATTTCAACATGAAGGCATGGGAGAACCCCAAAGACCACCTCACCAACGAAGATGTGGTTCAATTACTCAATGCCCAACCTGTGAATCACTTTGCGAAACCGGGAAGATATGATTATTGTAATAGCAATTATGCCTTGTTGGCTTTGATTGTAGAGCGACAGACAGGTATGGACTTTAGGGAGTTTGTGAAGCTACGTATTATGAATCCCAGCGGGATGAAATATTCCCACTTGGCCAATTTTGATTCCCTGGGGTTGGTGAATTATACGGTGCAAGGGTACGACAAAAAACGGGTCTTTGCCGACAACGTGTTCAACGGTGCCATGGGTGACAAAGGGGTGTATTCCAATGTTTTTGAAATGTTGGCCATGGATAGGATGCTGAGAACAGATTTTTTATTGCACCCCGATACAAAAAACCAAATGGTATCCCCACAAACCGTGGTCAGCGCCGATGCGTTTTACGCCAATGGTTGGCGTGTGAAATGGATAAACGGACAGAAATGGGCATTTCACAATGGTTGGTGGAAAGGTTTTCGAACCTATTATTGGCGCTGCTTGGATGAGGATAAGTGTTTTGTGGTCCTGACAAACAACGTACAAGGTCCGTTTTTAAGGACCATTGACATGGTTGGTCTGCTGAAATGATTGACAGTTTAATGTAACTGTATGTTCTGGTTTTGAAAGACGAAGGATTCTCAGTAATTTGCTTCTTTACAATTTACAAACAATTGAATGGTTAGACGTTACCAGTTCTTGCTGATAGGCTTATTGTTGACTGCCAGGGTTTGTGCCCAAACCCCCAGTGCCAGTAGTTCAAATCGGGCCGCACTTCGCGCGGTGCCGATGGATATGCCACTGGTCGACACCACCGTACGTTGGATACAATTGCTGCAATCACCAAACCCCAATTACTTCGAAGTCAAAAAAGCCTTTGAAGCCCATTTTGGCGGAGTGATTCCAGCCAAAGGACAGGGCTACAAGGTTTTTAAGCGTTGGGAAGCCCGTGTCATCAATCATTTGGACGAAAAGGGGAATGTGGTTTGGCCAAACGGTATTTTGGCAGATCTTCAATCAGCCAATATCAACAATGGATCAGGTGCATCAGGTGCTGGTAGTAGCACTGGTGGGGGCACCGGTGCCGGCGGGGGCAGTGGTTCTGGCGCCGGTGGTAGCACAAGTGGGGCAGGCACGGGGAGTGGTAGCGGAACAAGTGGTTCTGGAACTTCGGGGTCGTCATCGCCCAGTGGTGGGACGAAAATCAATGGAATCAATGGAGGCAATCCCATTCCTCCAGCTACTTGGTGTGCCACGTCGGGAAGATGGACACCTGTTGGACCTACAAAACATCCTTACAACCAAACTTCCCAGCCTACGGGAACGGGAAGAATCAATGGCATCGCCTTTCATCCCACAGATTCCAATATCCTGTTTGCCCTTGCCCCACAAGGGGGTGTTTGGAAGTCCAAAGATTATGGAAAGTCTTGGACACAACTTTGGGGAGCTGGCAGCGGTTTGGCAGTGGGAACCTCGGCACCGTCCAATCCGGCCTTGACATTGGGTGTCAGTAGCATGGTGCTTTCGCATAAAAATCCGGACACGCTGTATATCGGAACCGGCGATCGCGATGCAGGAGATGCCCCAGGCTACGGTGTTTTAATGTCGGCCAACGGAGGAACTTCTTTTGTCGTTCGAAATTCCGGGATGGGAAACCTCACCGTGGGCAAACTCATTATGCACCCCAAAAATACGGGGATTTTGATGGCAGCAACCAATGGCGGTGTATACCGAACAACCAATTCGGGTGGAACATGGACCCGTGTAACTGGATCAGCAAACTTTGTAGATATCGTTTATCACCCCGCAAATCCCAATTATGTCTATGCAACGGCCAACGGACTATTCTATCAAAGTACAGATGGAGGATTGAACTTCGCACAAATCACCAATGGTTTGCCAGCCACAGGTATGCAACGCGGTCAGATCGCCGTAACCCCGGCCGATCGCTCTCGCGTGTATTTTTTGATTGCTTCGGGCTCCAGATTTCAGGGATTTTATCTGTCCACTGATAGCGGGACCACCTTTACAAACAGAAATACCACACCAGCGAACATTCTGGGCTACAGTGAATTGGGGAACGATGGCTCGGGACAAGGTTGGTATGATTTGGATTTGGCAGCAGACCCCAAAAATGCGCAAATTGTATACGCTTTCGGCGTAAACGTATGGAAATCCATCGATGGTGGTGCAACGTTCAAAGTCAGTGGTCATTGGGTTGGTAGCGGTGGTGCTGATGATATTCATGCCGATCAGCACATTGGCGAGTTTAACATTACTGGAAAAACCCTTTTTGCCGGCAATGATGGCGGTATTTATTTCACCGGGGATGGCGGGAAAGTTTGGAACAATATCACCAAAGGCATCAATAATTCCCAGATTTATCGTTTGGCGGTGGCCCAAACAACCGATGATTTGGGCGCACATGGTTATCAGGACAATGGGTCTATGGTACATGACGATGGGGAGATTTTTACCTATTTCGGGGGTGACGGGATGGACTGCGCCGTGGATCCCACCGATGAGCGCTATGTCTATGGTTCCTATGTGTATGGATACATTTATCGGGCGATCGACAAGAACAATATCATCACCTTGGCTGCAAACGGGACCAATGGCATTACAGAAGGGGGTGGATGGCTTACCCCATTTGTGTTACAGGAGGGGAATCCGCATCGCATGTTTGCGGGGTACAACAATGTATGGCGGTGCGACAGTGTGAAAACTTCTGGTGCAATCAAATGGACCAAAATTTCAACCGGATGGACGGGTTCTGTCCGGCAAATCAAGAGCAGTAAGTCAAATCCCAAGCACTTATATGTTATCCGTGGCGATGGAAAATTGTTCTTTACCCGGAATGCAGAGGCAGTATCGCCAACTTGGATAGATATCACGCCGCCGTCGACTTTGTATACCGTGCGAATCATGGAGCCAGATCCTTTGGACAGCAATAAATTGTACGGGGCGAGTGCCGCTGATTTGTTTGTGAGTAATAACAATGGCTCAACATGGAATACCACTGTGTTGGCTAGTTTGAATAAATCGGCCTATGCCGGGTTCAATTGGGGCGTAATCAATGCACTCAAGGCCGATCATACTGTATCGCCAGCCGGGATTTACGTTGGAACCGATCGCGCGGTTTATTACATGAACCAAGTTTCGGGTACCACATACGGTTTGAATGAATTTTCAAATCTGCTGCCGTTGTGGATGGATATCTCCGATTTGGACATTTACCATTCCCCGTTGGGCAGGGAATATAGTTATGTGTATGCGAGTACCTATGGTAGGGGTGTTTGGAAAAGTCCCTTGTTTGATAATGGTTCGGGAATCTATCGCTCCAAAATGCTGTCTTATGATTCCATTTTTACAGTGGGTGGCATCATGCGATTGCAAGAAAAAGTACCCGCATCTTTGTATGGAATCAGAGCGCTCACCTGGACCATCAAGCCGAGTACATTTACCTGGGTATCGGGAGATTCAAACAGTTTACAGCCAGAAGTAAAATTTAACCAACCGGGGGTTTATGCCATATCCTTGACGGCCAAAAGTTGTCTGTCCAGTGCCACAACGTCCAAGAATATTTGGGTGCGGGTTTTCCCCGCGGAAGTGGCGGCAATTTGCAATTCAAAAACGAAGTTTCAAACATCCAACTTTGGGATTGGAGTCTTTGATGTAAAACTCACAGATAATCATTTTGAGTCGGGAACCTATTTTGATGATGGGGAGCAAGTGGATATGACCGCCCAAAAGGTCTTTCGGGTGAAGCCCAATACCGACTACACTGTACAAGTAAAAGTGGGCCTCTACAACAGTGAAAATGTTCGCGTGTTTATGGACTTTAACAATGACGGCAAGTTTCAATTGTTCCGCGGTGAGGTGAGTAGCCAAGTGAGTGCCAAACCCACAGAGTACGCCCAGGTAAAAATCAAAACACCCGTTAAGATGCCATTGAATCAGGCATTGAGGATGCGGGTAATAAGTGACTACAACAACATCGATACTTCGGGCTGCGGCACATGTTCCTACGGTCAAGCAGAGGATTTTTCCATCGTGTATGAGAAGACAACTGTTGTCTTTGGTGTTGATCGCAAAAAGATATGCGAGGGTGAAACTGTAATATATACGGATTCATCTCAAGGTTTGATAGGGCTGTATGAGTGGGATTTTGGTGCGGGTGCCATACCCGCAAAAGCCGTTGGTCGCGGTCCTTGGACAGTGAAATACACCACGGGTGGATTTAAAAATGTGAAGTTGCGCTTGAATTCAGGGGAAGATAGTTTGGTGAAATCATCTTTCGTTGAGGTAATCAAAATGCCATCGGCAACGGCAATGATAAAAGCCGGAAGCATACCCCAATGTGAAGGAATTCCACTTTCACTTTCTGTCAGGGATGCAAGAGCCATCCCGGTGAATTATCAGTGGTTTAAGAAGGGCAGTTCCGCCGGTTCAATCAACAAGGACAGTTTGTTGAATTTTAACCCTGTTTATTTGCATGATACCGGCGATTATTTTGCCGTGCTGGAGAATCGGGGTTGTATCGACACGTCAAACATTGTCACCGTAAAAGTATGGGCCAAACCCCTTGCCATCATTGGCTACGATCCCAATTACGCACCCTGTTTGAAAGGGAATTCTTTTGTTTTTCAAGATCTGTCCACCGTATTTCAGGGCAGTGTTACACTGCGAAATTGGTTAGCCAGCAACCCAACAAAAACGGGTAATGCTGCCACTTTTCAGCAAAAATTTAACGCTGCAGGGAGCTACGATGTGCAATTGCAGATAACCTCCAACAATGGATGTTTGGATACTGAAACGGTGAATGTGAAAGTGAAAGGCCATCCCATCGCTAAGTTCTCATTTGACAAAGCCCAGCAATGCGATAAAAACAATGTGTTCCAAGTGGTCAACGCGAGCAATAACCCAACAAGCGCTGGGGGTGGTAGCATATGGTGCTACTATCAATGGGGCGATGGCAATGCCGCTTGGGATGTTTTGGATGCAAAGCACACCTTTACCCAATATGGCAAATACACCGTTCAATTGGTGGCAAAAAATGTGTCGGGCTGTTTCGACACCACATACCAAACTGCCACGGTTTACTTGACGCCAAAATCGCAAATCACTAGCAGTGTGGCTGAAATATGTGAGGGACAATCATTCACAATTAACGATCCATACCTCAGCCATGCAGATCCGAATGACGTTGTTTTGACCCAATGGAATTTTGGCGATGGTCGTAAATTGTCCAATGCACTGGGCTTAAAAGCAGGTAAGCGCGATACCCTTTGGACTTATCCTTCTTTTGGAACCTATACCATCCGGCAAGTGTTGAAGACCAAGTTGTTGGGTTGTGCAGACTCCTCAAGTATCACAGTGAATGTCAATTCGATGCCATTGGCCTCCATCAAGGTATCCCCGATTTCCGTTTGTGCAGAAATGGAAACCGTGAATTTTAGCAACCTAAGTCTTAATCCCGATGGTAAGGCAATGAGCCACGATTGGCAATTTGGGGATGGATTGGGTACTTCAGCGATAAGTTCTCCCAACTATCTTTACACCAAGGCGGGGAAATATACGGCTCGATACATCGCGAGCAACCGTGGCTGTAAGGATACTGCGTATTCGCAGTCAATTTCTGTGTTGCCAAAAGTGAAAGCAGATTTTCTCTATAACGAATTTACGGAATCACAACGCTTGGGATGGCGCTTTACTGCCATAGATACTGCGAATATGCCCATGGATCGCAATTTTCAATGGTGGGTTAAACAGCCCGATGGGAATTGGCTTCAAGGACAAGGATCACGTTGGGATGCGTATTTTACCACCAACGGAAAGTATATCGCCAAGTTGTTGGCCACCAATTCTATCGGTTGCAAGGACTCCATGTCAAAAGAAATTTTGATCAATAAAGCCATTTTGCAAACCCAAAGGAATGACTTGGATGCTTATGTATTTCCAAACCCTACTGTGAACAAAACGATATACAAATTCTCAGCACGCAAGGGAGATGTTGTCACGGTAAAAATGTATACCATTTTGGGTCAGTCAGGATTGTATGAGCGAACATGGAACATTCCAGACGACGGGGTATATTTTGATGAAATCGCGCTGAAGCGTTGGAACTTGTCCGCTGGGATGTATCCCTTGGTTATTCAGCGAGGAGATCAGCGGGTAGAGGTGATGATGATTTTGATCGAGTGATGTTCACTTCTTACTGAATACATGCCCGGGAGTAAATGTAAGGGCAAGGCTGTGTGTGGCTCTAATGTGTACTGAATCACACGTTGCCCTTGGCTGTTAAAGATCTCCAAGTGCAGGGGGTCAGCACAATTCGACACCAACGTTTCATCAATGGGATTGAAGCCGAGGATGGATTTTTTGTTGATGGGCAGGGAAGAAGCCGAAGGAAGCTGATTGATAACCCCAACGGCATCGAGATCAAAGCCGGAGCTCGCGAATAAGGTTGGCCAAGGATCGTTGATCATGCGACCTTCACTGTCCTTGCTTCCAAGGGTTGAATCAATGCTGCCAATCACATCAATGATTCTCACGTAGTGGATTTCCTCTATGCGGATATTGCTCATCATGGCCAGGTCTTTGAGGTCGAATGGGGTGCCATAGGGATGTCTGTATTTTCCTGCCAATTGATGAATGCGTGTGGGCTGGGTGAAGCCAAAAGCACCGGTTTGGGTTTTGGTTTGTGTGAGGCTTTTTGCGGGAAATCTGGCCCATGACAGGCTGTCTGTACTGACCTCAACGAATGCCAATTCCAAGAATGTGTCGAGAAATGTATTTTCAAAAACGGCGAAATCAAATCCATTGCCATCGGTGATAGGGGGATTGAACGTGAGGGTGGCGATGCCTCCGTCGCCAAGCGATACCACGCCATTGGTTGCGGCCGGGCCTTCGGCCGCGGCCGCCATACCCACGCTGGCAAACCCAGAATCAGGCAAATTGATTTGCTTATAACCCCGCTGAATACTGCATCGCTTCGCCCAATTGATAAAGCAGGAACTGTCGGCCCGAAGGGCCGTTGAACCCGGCTGCCCTGCAGCCGGCGCAAATTGGGCACCACAAGAAATCGAAAAAAAACACGCCATGCCAATCGCCCAGGAAGGAAGTATAACAAGGCGATTCAACATGTTGATTTGCAAGTATTGGTTGGTTAGGCGCTGAGTTTGGCTTCAATGCCCAAAATGATTTCGTCGCAAGCAGCATGGTTTTTCGACAACAATTCACGGGCTTCTGATACGATGTTTTCAGCCCACACTTTATCGGACAGTCCTTGGGCATTGATAAGTACATTGAGCCAAGCACCCCTTACGGCTGTTTTGATACAAAGTGCACCCACACCCACATCAGATAGTGAGTTGGGGTTGCCGTGATCCGCCATTTGCTTCAACAAAGGCAAACAGGCGTAGGCTGTTTGCATGGTGCGGAAAGGTACCTCTGTGGCATATTTGGAAGCATCTTGAATGGCTTGTTTGCGCTCAGCCACTTGTTCTGCGGTATCTTTGGGTAGGCCGAAGGCCGACATGATCGCATCAAACGCACGCGTATCCTCGTCCACCAAAGCAATCATTTGATCTTTCAGTAATTGTCCTTCTTCCGCCCAAGGAGAAAATTCACCCACGCGGTCTTCCCATCCTTTTTTGATGGCGCTCAAGTTGGCCACCATGGTGCCCAACGCAGCGCCCATCGCGCCCGTTAGTGCGGAAATACTTCCGCCACCGGGCGCTGCACTATCACTCGCGGTTTCGTCAACAAACCCTCGGACAGTCATATTAACCAATCGGGATTGCTTCGGGTCGCGCAACAAATACTCAATGATTTTTTTATTGGGGTCAAAAACACCCAGTTCGTTCAATCCCATACTGCGGATTGCACAATCAACCAATTCTGACTCGCTTACACCTTCGCTCAATCCCTGTTTGGCCAAAAAGTACTTGCCCGCATCCAACATCGGTTGCAAAGGAATCAGTCCCACCAATTCAGAACCAGTTACCCTTACACCACGGTCATCAGCCGCCTTCCGGGTTTCCTCAAATGCGATGTGCAAGGGAGTGACCTTGTAATTGGTGAGATTCATGGAGATTTGGGCCATGTTGTACTCCTCGATATACCACCCAATGGCCTTGACAGATTTTAATTTTCCGGGGATGCGTACAGCCTCGCCATTTTCATCCTTTACAATCTTGCCAGAATAGGGGTTTCCTTCGCGCTTTACACGGCCGGCCTCCCGTACGTCAAAGGCAATTCGGTTGGCAATACGGGTGCTCTTGGTATTTAGGTTTACGTTATAGGCAATCAAGAAGTCGCGCGCACCGATGACAGTGGCGCCAGCCGTAGCGTTCATTTCTGCTTTTCCATAGTCGGGTGCCCACTCAGGCTGCTTGATTTTTTCAAAAAATCCTTCGTATTCACCACCTCGGATTACACTCAAATTGGTGCGTGCCGGGTTTGATTGGGCCGCTTCGTACAAATAGGTGGGGATAGACAACTCCTCAGCCACGCGCTTGGCCAATTTCTTGGCGAACTCGGCAGTCTCCTCCATGCTGATGCCTGATATTGGGATGAGCGGACATACATCAGTGGCTCCCATCCGTGGATGCTCTCCCGTGTGGTTGCGCATATCAATGACTTCCGCCGCTTTGGCGATGCCTCTGAATGCTGCTTCAATCACATCCTCCGGAGAACCGACAAAAGTGACTACCGTTCTGTTGGTGGCTTTTCCGGGGTCGACATCCAAAAGGCGAACTCCTTCAACAGATTCAATGGCGTCAGTTATCGTCTTGATGGTGTGTAAGTTCCGTCCTTCGCTAAAATTGGGTACACATTCAATGATGGGTTGCATGCCACAAATTTATTCCATCGCTGCGGAAGTTGTGCGTTTATTTCTTGGCGATTTCTGCCAAAGTGGATTCCGACTTTATAAAGAATGCATGGAAAATCACCACGGATTACGGGTGAAATTGTGTATTTTCGCCGTCCTTTTATGACGCTCATCAAATCGATCTCTGGAATTCGTGGAACGCTGGGTGGGAATGTAGGTGAAAACCTTACGCCCATTGATGTTGTCAAATACACCGCAGCCTTTGGCTCCATGCTGTTAAAAGCCAAGAAAGGTAAAAAAGTTGTGGTTGGTAGAGACGCAAGAATCAGTGGTCCCCTGGTGCATGAATTGGTTGCCAACACATTGATGGCCCTGGGCATTGATGTGGTTGATGCCGGTTTGAGTACTACACCCACGGTGGAAATGGCCGTAGTTGAGGAAAAAGCAGCGGGAGGAATCATCCTTACCGCTAGTCACAATCCCAAGCAATGGAATGCCCTCAAATTGTTAAATCACAAAGGAGAGTTTATTTCGGCCGCCGATGGTGCAATTGTCCTCGAATTGGCCGAAAGCCATGACATCAATTTCGCTGGGGTTGATCAATTGGGTAGTAGAACCGTCAAAGATTTCTTGCCCATGCACATCCAGAAAATCTTGGATTTGCCTTTGGTGAAGCGAGATCTCATTGCGGCGCAAAAATTCAAAGTGGCCGTGGATGCTGTAAACAGTGTAGGAGGCATTGCCGTGCCAGCCTTGTTGCGTGCCTTGGGGGTGGAAGATATCGTAGAGATCAACTGTGAGCCGACCGGACATTTTGCGCACAACCCTGAACCGCTGCCCGAACATCTTGGACAGATTGCCTCGGAAGTGAAATCAGCCAAATGCGATCTGGGCATTGTTGTAGATCCCGATGTAGACCGTTTGGCCTTGATTTCAGACGACGCCGAAATGTTTGGTGAAGAATACACCCTGGTGGCGGTTGCCGACTATTATCTCAAGCATACGCC
>JALQWO010000269.1 GCA_023258655.1 Bacteroidia bacterium | reverse complement strand
CAAATTGGTTTTGAAGAACAGGAATCATCGCTTCTACTACTTCGGGATGAATAGCTGTTGTTGCGGCATTATCGAGATAGACTTTCATAAATATCGATTGATTAATTGGATGTAATGATTTCTTTAATGTCTGAAATTATTTTCTCTGCAAGATTATCGGCAGTAGTTATAGATTCGCTTTCAGAATAAATTCGGATGATAGGCTCTGTATTCGATTTGCGAAGATGCACCCACTCTTTATTAAATTCTATTTTCACTCCGTCGATGGTATTGATAGGCTGAGCGGCATATTTTTTCTTTACACCTTCAAGCACTTCATCAACATTTATCTCTGGAGTTAATTCAATTTTATTTTTTGAAATATAATAATCAGGATAAGAAGCTCTCAACATCGAACAGCTCTTTCCATATTTTGCTAGCTGCGTTAGGAAAATTGCAATGCCTGCTAATGCATCACGACCATAATGCAATTCAGGAAGAATTACTCCTCCATTACCTTCACCACCAATAATTGCATTTGTTTCTTTCATTTTTGTCACCACATTCACTTCACCAACTGCTGCTGCTGAATAACTACAACCATGTTTTTCTGTTACATCGCGTAGCGCACGTGTTGAAGATAAATTTGAAACCGTATTTCCTTTTTTATGCTGAAGAATAAAATCTGCAATTGCTACTAACGTATACTCCTCACCGAACATTTCTCCATCTTCACATACAATTGCAAGTCTATCTACATCGGGATCTACTACAAGACCTACATGCGCGCCTTTCTTTTTAATTTCTTTTGAAATTTCAGTTAAATTTTCTGGCAATGGCTCAGGGTTATGAGGGAACTGTCCGTTAGGCTCACAATAAAGTGCTAAAATATTTTCAACCCCCAGCGCTTTTAGTAAAGCAGGAACAGCAATACCTCCTGTTGAGTTAACACAATCAATAGCAACTTTAAAATTCTTTTCTTTGATTGCATTAACATCTACGTATGGAAGTTCCAATATTTTTTGGATATGACGATTGATTGAATTTAGATCCTCAGTTACTTTACCAAGATTATTCACATCGGCAAAAACCAGTTCATCACTTTCTGCAATTCTCAACAACTCTTCTCCATCAGCAGCAGAAATAAACTCACCTTTACTATTTAACAATTTTAGCGCATTCCATTGTTTGGGGTTATGGCTTGCCGTTAGAATAATTCCTCCACTCGCATTATGATACGGAACATCCATTTCGACTGTTGGTGTTGTAGAAAGTCCTGTATTAATTACATCAACACCCATTGATACAAGCGTTGATACTACAAGTCCTGAAACCATCTCACCTGAAATACGCGCATCGCGCCCTACAACAACTTTACAATTTTTGTTGTCGCTTTGATTTTTCAACCATACAGCATAAGCAGCTGTAAATTTCACTACATCCAATGGTGTTAATCCATCACCTTGACTTCCGCCAATGGTTCCTCTTATTCCTGATATTGATTTTATAAGTGTCATTCGTAATTAATCTTTGGATTTTATTAGATGTCCCATTTTATCTCTTTTTGTTTTCAGATAAAACTCGTTATGCTCATTGGACTCTATTTCGATTGGAACACGTTCAAGAATTTCTAATCCGTACCCAATAAGTCCTGCGCGTTTAGTAGGGTTATTCGACATTAATTTCATTTTTGCAATTCCTAAGTCGCGAATAATTTGCGCTCCTACACCATAATCTCTTTCATCCATTTTAAACCCGAGCTGCAGATTGGCTTCAACAGTGTCCAATCCTTCTTCTTGCAATTTATAAGCTTTTAACTTATTCAACAAACCAATTCC